>JBFRWR010000675.1:0-9797 GCA_051439685.1 Trichodesmium sp. | reverse complement strand
AAACAGCCGTCGTAGGAAATTAGTTCCCCGTCTCCTGTCCGCCGGAATTTCACCGTACTAGCTAGAGGTCATGGCGACAAACCTTGTTCTTACTTGCTATCTCTTAGTATACCAGACTTTTACGCCGGGTTAAAACCCGCGCGTCGTTATTCAACCAGCCGTTAAAACAGGCTGGCTAACTTTCTCCCGACATTTTTCAGGTTTGGTTGACCTGCATAACTTTATTTACTAGGGAGTATAGATATCAGTCACTGCCGCAGTTTTTTCAGCGGTCATTCCTCTTTTATCGGTATACATATTTGGTAGTCGTGCATTGTAATGTTTGAGGTAATTTTAGACTAAAGGTTTGACCTAGCATTCACCATTACGATACAGGACTACCGCATATTTTTCTTCTTTTTCTTCGGCTATGCTAGTTTATCTTCGAAGAAGACTTTTTTCTTAGAGTTAGTATGCTTACCTTTTGGCAGATGGTTCAGTGACTATCTTAACTGTCAAACAGGATTTATTGGTCTTCATACCAACGCTCTTCTATGCAGATAGCGTAGGTACTAGACCAATTTCATAATAAAAATTTAATTATTTATTCAAACAACTTAATACCCATCAAGCCCATACCCATGTTCTTACCATAGGACTTGCTATAGTTTTTGGCAAAATCTTTAATCCAGCCATTTTTCTTTTTACGGTTGGATTTTTCATGGCGATCGCGATACTCTTTACTAGCTTTGTCGTATTTTTTGGCCATGGAAAATACCATTTTTTCCGCAGGTTTCAAAGCTCTTGCTTGTTTTTTCTTTTTCTTTTTGGACTTGCCAGCGGACTTTCCATAGAGAGTTTCTGGTACACCACCAAAATCCTCGTCACTTTGCAAAACAGTAACGCTTTTTATTTTTTCTTTAGACATTTATTTTCTCCTAGTATTTTTCTACTAAAATATATTAATTCCTATTATAGCAAATAATTTTCTCAAATCCTTGAAAACTTTTAGATGAATTTCTCATTTAAACTGTTCTTAAACTCTAACTAGATTCATAATCAATTCCACAACTCCCGACACTAGAGGCATCTTGACGATGCCCATCAGAGTTAGGCTTTGGACTAATTCTGTGCAAGAATCTCCGTCGCTTTAGCGCGGAGAGCGTCAATTCCCTAATTATTAGACCTCTCCCGAAAAGAGGGAGTAGGGAGTAGGGAACCCACCCCTCCCAGGATGGGAAATAATTGATGATTTATAAACGATAATTGATTTGATTTTTTATTATTGGAGATGTCTATTAGACCTATATAGAAACAAAACTCTGGAGTATTTCATGTTTGACTTGGAACAGGGAGTTATCAGCCAATGAATAGTTGAGCGACTAATAATATACTAAATACTAATCGGTTAAGTTAATAATTATTAAGCAAAAAAGTGCTATCAACATATTTTTTAGTATCTCATGGTAGTCGTGACCCGCGATCGCGACGACAATTACAATTATTAGCTAAAATTTTGTATAGAAAGATTATAACTGAACTTTCCAGAAGTAATAATCTTGATATTTGGCAATGTCCTCAACTAATTGGTACAGGAGTTTTAGAATTAGGACCGAAATGTTTACATGAACAAATTGAGGATTTCTGGAAATATACACGATCGCTCAATATTAATCAACTTAAAATTATACCTTTATTTTTGTTACCAGGAGTTCATGTTACAGAGGATATTCCTGCACAAATAGAGCTATTTGAGGAGAAGTTAAAAGGTGCTTCACTAGATATGATTGTGGGTCAGGAAAAAACCTATAATCGATCTGAAGATTACTTACAAAGGAATACTTCTGTTCAAATTAATTTGTGTCCTTATGTTGGTGTTCATCGAGATATGACGAATCTACTAGGGAAGAAAATAATTCCTGTGGATGCTGATGCTTGGATAATTGTTTCTCATGGTAGTCGTCGCCCTGGTAGTAATGAAGTTGTGGAAAAAATTGCTCTATCTCTGGCAAGTAGTTGTGATGTTTTTGTCTGTACTGCTTATTGGTCCGTCCCTCCAGACCTCAAGTCCAGGGTTGAGATGTTAGTTGCACAAGGATATGGAAAAATTGGTATTTTGCCTTACTTTTTGTTTAAGGGGGGTATGACTGATGCGATCGCTGATAGGGTAAATGAATTTGCCTTAGTATATCCTACTGTTAAGTTTCATCTGACCGAACCCATTGGTGCCACAGAGGAGTTAGCCAAGTTAGTTATGAACTTGGTTGGTTTTGGTAAAGTTGATGGTGAAGAATGATGCAACTGGACATTATATGAAACAACTAATGAGTGTGCATGAGGGGGGTTTACTTAATCAGGATTTACGCAAAATATGAAAACATACACCATCTATAGGGGCGATTTCCTGCGGAATGCTTTGCAAACGCCATTCGCCCCTACTTGATATAGCGGTTATGCGTAAGTCCTGTTAATCTTAGGGTAAGGATGAAAATTTTCTATTGCACCATTGAATGTGTGTCAGCCAACTACGCAGAATTGCATTGTTTCTGGTTTTAATTATTTTGGCTACTGCATAGTCGTCATTGCGACGATAGGAAGCAATCTCCTAAAAGCCTGAGATTGCTTCCTTCCACTCCGTTCCAGTAGCACTGACTTGGATATAGTAATTACCCGGATTTTATATCAGAATAGAGTGATTAACTAAATATTGAAATAACTATCCAGAAGTTTCGGGTACTTCTTCTGCTTCTGCTTCTCCAAAGACTACTCGCAGTAGAGGAGGTGCTAAGAATGTGGTAATAATCACCATCAGAATAATTGCTACATCCAAAGCTGGAGATAAAGCACCACTAGCAGAACCAACTGAAGCAAAGACTAAACCAACTTCACCCCGTGGCACCATACCGACACCAACAGCTAAACGGTTAATTGAACCTAAACCAAATACACTAAAACCGCAGGCAACTTTACCTACAATAGCAACAACGATTAAGAAGATTGCAATTACTAAACCTTCGCGATTAGTGGGAATAGCTGGGTTAAGTACCCCTAGATTAGTTTTTGTACCGACAGTGACAAAGAAAATTGGCACAATTACATCAGAAATAGGACGAATTAATTCTTCTAATTCTTTTCCTACTTCTGTTTCATCTAAATTATCTAAAACTAATCCAGCAGCAAAAGCTCCCAATATTGCTTCTAAGTGGATAGCAGTACCAACGTAAGACATAAATAATGCAATTGTCAAAGCTGGAATAACTGCTCTTCCCCGTGTTTTAAATTTTTCAGCAAAGAATACAAAAGTTTCATTAAAGAAACGGCCTAGTAAGATTGCGCCTACCAAAAATACACTAGCACTAATGATCAGATAAACAACGTTGATTATATCTACTTCGCCAGTTTTTGCTAGACTTGCTACTACTGCCAGAATAATGATACCCAAGACATCATCTATGACTGCTGCACCAAGAATAATTTGACCTTCTTGTGTATTAAGTCGGTTAATTTCTGCTAGTACCCTAGAGGTAATACCGATGCTGGTGGCCGTCAGAGCAGCTCCGGCAAAAATTGCTGGTACTGCTGAGACATGGAATATTGCCATCATTCCGGCTGTCCCTGCAACAAATGGTAATGTGACACCGACAATTGCGACAACTAGGGACTGAATACCAACTTGCATTAAGTCTCTAATATTCGATTCTAGTCCTATTTCAAATAATAAGATGATGACACCTAGTTCTGCTAGAACTTCTAGTACCTCACTTTGGATTTGAAATGTTGCTTCTGCAGCATCGGGGGTTAAACCTGCTGTTGCTTCTAAGATGCTGATAATTACTGATGAAGAACTATCTATCCCGTTTTCTGGAAAAATTACCAGGTTGAGGGCGGAAACACCAATAACTACGCCCCCAACTAATTCTCCTAATACTGGTGGAAAATTTAGCCAGTTAAAAAATTCGCCCCCTGCTTTACTGGCGATATAAATTGCTACTAGACTGAGAAGAACTCCTGCTACTACCATTGCTGGATCAGCTTCGCCTTCTGTTGCTGTAGCTAGTATGGGTTGAATTTGTCCTGATAAAGGAAATAAGAAAATTTCACTCAAAAAATTGGACCCTACCATTGAACTAAACATTAAATCTTTCTAAATCACTCTGATTTAATGTAGCAGGACTTTGGGTACAGAGGGTTAATATTTGGTGTATAAAAATATTTTGTGGTGGTTATAACCTACAGCCCGCACGACAAAATGTAGCATGAAAAACAGGAGACAGGAGACAGGAGACAGGAGACAGGAGACAGGAGACAATTATATTAGTCAATAGGAGTAGCTAATTGAGTATTTCTGCTTAATATTTTCCGGATAATCTGACTCCTGAGAAAGGTCATAGTGTAGGAACCATATAGTATAAATATCTACCAAACCACTGATTTTTATACTACTTTTAATGTTACAAATTGACGTGCGGAAGGTAGGTTATATAAAGAGACTAGAGTTATATAGTGCTAGGGAATAGGGAATAGGGGATAGTCAACAGTAGACTGTTAAAGGGTTCCAGTATTTCTAAATGTTAAACACCTTAATGCGTAGCGCTATAATTTTTCACCCCTACTTAGAAGTCAGTAGGGGCGATTTGCAAATAGCCCTTACAGTAGGGACAATTGATTTTTAGGCTGTCGCAGACATTAATGCCTAGCATTCGGTAGGAAATAGTCTGTACAGTAGGGGCAATTCATGAATTGCCTTATTTTTTGATTTCATCAGTTATCAACTGTTAAGTAGGTAGATGGGATAAATTTAGGTAGTGCTTCAAGGAAGTGTGGGACTCGAAAATCTTGGAAAAAAGGACAGCAAAATAGAGATTAAAGTTAATGCTAGTTGCCTACTTTGATAATCAGACTTTTTGAATTAATACTATATAGAAATTTATTCTTACAATTAAAATACTCTATGCTGAAGGGATGGCATTTGTCTACGAACTTGTTGTAGGCGAGTGGGGTTAATTTCAGCGATCGCCACTCCTGGTTTGTCCCCGGTATCTGCCAAAATTAAACCCCAGGGGTCAACTATCATTGCATGGCCATGAGTTTGTCTTCTGCCATAGTGATTACCTGTTTGGGCTGGGGCGATAATATAACAGGTATTTTCTATGGCCCTGGCTTGGAGTAATACTTGCCAATGGTCTTTTCCTGTGTATGCGGTGAAGGCTGCTGGTATAAATAAAACTTCGGCTCCTGCTTTTGAGAGATGTCGGTAGAGTTCAGGGAATCTTATATCGTAGCATACTGATATGCCTAAATTTCCATAATCTTTGGATGAATAAACTGATGGTAATTGAGTACCTGCTTTAACTGTTTTTGATTCGCAATAGGTATTACCGTCGGGCAAGTTAACGTCAAATAAATGGGCTTTTTCATACCTGGCTACTTCTACACCATTAGGTTCTATTAAAGATGCAACATTGTAGACTTTGCCATCTTTTGTGGGTACTGGATACCCTCCTCCTAAGATTGTGATTTGATATTTTTGGGCTATTGTTTTGAGAAATTTTTCACTTTCTGTGGCGATCGCTTCTGCTTGAGCTATTTTTTCTTCTTCTTCACCTAAAAATGGGAAATTTTCCGGTAAGGTAATTAATTCTGCACCTTGACGGATAGCTAGGTCTATTAATTCTTCTGCTTGTGCTAAATTTTTTGACAAGTCAGGTACGCTTGTCATTGATATTGCTGCAGCGAGATAGGATTTCATTAAGTCAGTTTTTCAGAGGTTTTTAATTTTTCTATTTTACGTTTTTTATCTCTATTAAGTGGTTTCAGAAATCAATTTTTCAACTGTATTGTCTTGAGTTGAAAATATTAATTTCTGAATTTACCACTATTTTTAGTCTTAATTAATGCTGAATTTTTCCTAATTTTTTTTCAGACTATTATACTTAATCTGAAATTATCCTGATAATTCAGACATAATTTTTTTTGACTTTTTTACTCTTACATTGGGTGAAAAAGTAAGTCTGGGAAAAACCGATTAAATTCGATTAAAATTCCGGCTGTTATTATCATCCAAGCCGCAGCCAAAACTGGGGCTGTAGACAGATACTTAAGTAAGTCTTGCATAGAATATTTCTCCTGAAACTGATTTTTAAATCAGGTATTGTTTAGACAATGTTTTTAACATTGTTTGAGAAGGTTTGATAATTGGTAATTAGTATTTTTATACTGACTACAATTATCTAATTTTTACGGTTCTGTTTGTCGCTTTTTTAGCGAGGGGAAACAGTAATTTCCTCTTCTTTAGCAAACATTTTGCCAGAGGTAAATTCTCCAAGTGCTGCTAGAGGCCATAAGAAGCCACCTATCATTTTTTGGATTGCTAAAGGTACGTCAATAATAATCTCTTTTTCTTCTGGATTTTTGCCAGATTTAATTGCTTGAAGATAGGAACGACCTACCCAACCTATCCAACCTGTAATATACAAGAATAAAATGCTAGGAATGGTAAAGTCTCCAGCATGATCGAAGCTTCCATCTACGATTAAATGAGGTAGTCCGTCTTCTCCACAAAGTTCTTGAGAATAACGTTCAAATCGTTTTTTGCCAGATTCGGGATCAGCGGTAGTAGGACGAGCATTTGCTGCTCGCTCCTGAAAAGCAGGTGATTCTGAACAGGGTACTAAGTTATATGCTGATGCTGTAGGTACAAAAGTTACCCAAAGACTAATGGCTAAAGCTAGAGCCAACAATCGTCTCATGGAATTGTTTCCTTTTATTACAAAGTGTTGACAATTATCCTTACTTCTGTTGCTAAATTAAGCTAAAAGTAGAGATTTTTTTATTGACATTTTCCCAACTCCAAAATGAATTTTTTTGAAGTGGTATTCTTGATTTCACAATCAAGATTTTCTGTTTGAATAATTGCGAGATAGGCCAATATTTATGTAATGCCTTCTGCATATTCTACACAGACATTTTTATCACGATGTGCGCCACCGCAGGTATTTATTGTTTGTTTGATTTTACAATACTTTATTCATACCGACACTAAATTTATTTAGTGCTATCTTCTGACAATATTAATATTAATTAATCTAATAATGACAAGGGTTTTAGCGATAGAAACAAGTTGTGATGAAACGTCTGTAGCGATTGTTAAGAATCGTCAAGTTTTAAGTAATATTGTAAAGTCACAAATTGATATTCATAGTTTTTATGGAGGTGTAGTTCCAGAAGTAGCTTCACGGCAACATTTAGAAATAATTAATCAGGCGATCGCTCAAGCTTTGATAGAGGCGGATGTAGATTGGCCAGATATTGATGGTGTTGCAGCTACTTGTGCCCCTGGTTTAGTTGGTGCTTTGTTAGTGGGTTTGACGGCAGCTAAAACTTTGGCTCTTGTCCATAAGAAGCCGTTTGTAGGAGTCCATCATTTAGAAGGTCATATTTATGCGACTTATTTGGCTGAACCAGAGTTAAAACCACCTTTTTTGTGTTTGCTGGTTTCTGGAGGCCATACAAGTTTGATTCATGTGAAAGATTGTGGGGAATATGAAACTTTAGGCCAAACAAGGGATGATGCAGCGGGGGAAGCTTTTGATAAAGTGGCTAGGTTATTAAAGCTTGGTTATCCAGGTGGACCTGTGATTGATAAATTAGCAGGAGAGGGGAATAAATCAGCTTTTGTTTTACCTGAAGGGAAAATTTCTTTGCCTGGAGGTGGTTATCATCCTTATGATTTTAGTTTCAGTGGACTAAAAACCGCAGTTTTGCGATTAGTTGAGAAATTAGAAAAGGAGAGTGGTGAGGTATTATCTGACTCTTCAGTAACTAGGGATATTGCAGCGAGCTTTCAGGAAACTGTGGCCAAGGGGCTAACAAAAAGAGCGATCGCCTGTGCGTTGGACTGTGGCTTAAATACAATTGCTATTGGCGGGGGTGTAGCTGCTAATAGTGGTTTGCGACAACATTTAAGTAGAGCAGCAGAGAGTCATAATTTACGGGTATTATTTCCGCCATTAAAATTTTGTACAGATAATGCGGCGATGATTGGTTGTGCAGCGGTAGATCATCTAAGTCGAGGCCATATTTCATCTATTAATTTGGGAGCTAGTTCTCGAATGGCTATTCAAGATGTGATGGGTTTATACAAATTTAGTTTAGTTTAGCTATTAATCTAGCAGTCCTATTTTAAGTTGTAATATTTGATTGTAGGGGTTTGGTCTCAAAACCCAAGTGAAAGGGATTTAGAAATCAAACCCCTATAGCTTTTTTCACAAATCATTTCATATTGCTATGGCAATTCTACTTGAGTTGTAATATTTTCGTAGTAGTTAGGTGTCATTAGGGCTAATACTAAATCCGTTATAAAAAAGGGTGTTGCCAACTTCCAAGTTCTATTGATGGCAAAAGTGCAGATTTTTTAATACCTTCTTATTAATGCGGATTTGGTATAATTTGTGTTTGTGAAAAATGACAAACGGAAATTACTCGTTATTGAATCATAAATTAGAATTTCAAAGCTTTTCAGTTAAAATTAACTACCCTAAAAATTATTACAATAAATCTGTGGATTGTTATATAATTTGTAAAAAATTAAAGAATAGATAAAAAGTCTGAACCTCAGATATTATGTCTCTTTAAAATACGCAAATAATAATATTTGTTAGGAATTTTAATAGTCTATGAGTGAGCAAGAGCAGAAGATTTTGATTACCTATAATTTAATGAAACTTGATATTACTCATTTTCCCTATTACCTTTTTTTTCCAAGGCTATTTTTTACATAAATAAAATAGAATTGCTAGATAGCTTTTTCTCGGTGAGATTTAACTAGAAATAACTACAAATTAAGAAGTAAAAAAATAAATTTTATGTTTTACCGAATGAATGCCAAAATTTTTTCTACACAACTTAAAATATGACTGCTATATCAGTAATGAAAATTAGAAATGCCGAAGCAAAAGACTTAGCTGTAATTGTAGAAATTTATAATGCTTCAATTCCTAGTCGTATTGCTGCTGCAGATTTGGAACTTATATCGGTTGAGAGTCGTATTTCCTGGTATCAAGAACACTCACCAGATAGTCGTCCTATTTTAGTTTTAGAAGTAGATGATAAAGTTATTGGATGGTTAAGTTTTCAGTCTTTTTATGGTAGACCAGCTTACAACGCGACAGCAGAAGTAAGTATATATGTTGCTCCTGGATATAAAGGTCAAGGAATAGGAAAAAAATTACTTTCGGAGGCAATTTCTCGGAGTCCTAAATTGGGAATTAAAACTTTACTCGGCTTTATATTTGCTCATAACAATCCTAGTTTAAATTTATTTGATAAATTTGGTTTTGAACGTTGGGGTTATTTACCAAAAGTAGCTGATTTAGATGGTAATAGGCGAGATTTAGTGATTGTGGGTCTTCATCTTGAGGCAGTCAAAAAATGATAATAACAAATCAAAGTAGAAATTCCCAAAATTAAAAAATTGAGATCTGAAGTAATTCTTAGATTACAGGGCTTTTCAAATTGATGTACCACATCGCCATCAACAAAATTTTGTAGGGACTTTGGATACAACGTCTCTACTATGGTCTACAAAAATGAAAACTGCTGTAAGTCTAATTTTCTAAATTTATCCTTATTTTGTCTGCTTAATTAGGGTTTGCTGAATAAAGATAAAAAGTTTATGGGGTAAAGATTTGATGCATTATTTGTGCGAAAAAAGTGCCTGGTTTTCACCTATTCATGCTCAAAAAGGAGGGTATTTTAGGCAAGAGTTGGGAAGAAAAATCAAGGGACAATTCTTACTCCTACCTCTTCGTTCATTCCCA
>JBFRWR010000674.1:0-2934 GCA_051439685.1 Trichodesmium sp. | reverse complement strand
GGTACAGGTAAAACCTTTTGTGCAGAAGCGATCGCTCACTTTTTAGGCAAAAAAATTATTAAAGTTAACTACGCAGAAATTGAGTCTAAATATGTAGGTGAGACGCCAAAAAATATTACGGCAGCTTTTGACAAAGCTAAAGAGACTGACTCAGTTTTATTCTTTGATGAAGCTGACTCTATCTTGGGAAAAAGATTAACTAATGTCACTCAAAGTTCCGATCATGGAGTTAATGTTAGTCGTTCTGTAATGTTACTTCAGTTAGATAAATTTGATGGAGTTGTAATTTTTGCCACTAACCTCGCAAAAAATTATGATGGTGCATTTGTGCGCCGAATTTTGGCACATATTGAATTTGAATTACCAGACAAAGAATGTCGCATTAAACTATGGGAATATCTACTGCCAAAAGAAGTACCAACCACAGAAGATGTTAATCCAGAATGGTTAGCAAATGAATCAGAAGAACTTGCCGGAGGTGATATTTTAAATGTTGTTATTGCAGCAGCAAGTCGAGCAGTTATCAGAGAAGGAGAAGCTCAAAAAGTTTCCCCTTTTGACTTAGCTGAAGAAATAAAATTTGTACGAGAAGCAAAGACAAAAATTGGTTCTCCTCACTATGAAACTAATCGACAAAAAGTCAAAGTTAAAGAGACAGAAATAGAACCAGATGATTTATCTCCAGAACTTCGGAGTCGCTACGATGAAGCTATTTCAGAAATAGATAAATCTCAGGAAAATTCATCAGAAGTAAATAATATGTAGGGGTTTGGTCTCCAAACCTAAATAAAAAAGGGATTTGGAAATCAAACCCCTACTGTTTTTTTCACAAATCATTTAGGATTCCTATTAGGTTGTCACATTTTAGATTAGGGCTTTAGTTTCTCAACCTAAATAAAAAAGGGATTTGGAAACCAAACCCCTACTGTTTTTTCACAAATCATTTAGGATTTTTGTCTGGAAACTTAAGTATTTTCAGACTCTTCTGGTTCCTCTTCATCAGACAATAAAAGACGAATCCCCATAATTGCAAATCCAATCGCAGCAGTAACTTTTACTATATTTGTTGGTAAAATTTCTGCTACTCCTTGCCCTACTAAAACTCCTAAAAAAGTCGTTAATAATAGAGCAGATGCAGTACCCAAAAATACCGCCTGGGGAAATTTTGAAGAACCACCCAGAGCGATCGCTGCTAATTGACTTTTATCTCCTAATTCAGATAGGAAAACTGCGATAAAACTTAGACCTAAAAGTTGCCAATCCATAGTTAATAATTGATAATTGATAATTGATAATTGATAATTGATATAGCAATTCCCAAGAAGCGTGAGGTAAAAAATTCCTTGGTTTTAGCGAGTAGGGAGTAGGGAGTAGGGAGTAGGGAAGATGAGGAAATGGGGAGTAGGGTAAGAGAAAAACAACTGTACCTCAGTAATTTGAGAAACGCTATAATTGATAATTACCTCTCCCTAAATAGGGAGATAATTGACTAAAATGATTTTTTTTCCATTTTAGGAAACGCTAACTGCTAATAACTAAAAAATTGAGGAAAATTTTCATAAAAAACTTCTACAATTAAAGTCAAAGATATTAGTAATAAAATAATTCCTGCTGACCTTTCTATAGTTTTTGGAGAGAGGTGACTAGCTAACCATTGCCCTAACAAAACTCCCAATAAACTTGTAGTTACTAATGCACTACCCGCACCAGCAAAAACTATCCAAGGAGATTGAGATTCCGCAGTCATTAATAAAGTAGTAAGTTGAGTTTTATCTCCAATTTCTGCTAAAAGTATTGTCACAAAAGTAGAAGCAAATACCGCCCATGCTCCTGTTTTTTTTGCTTTTGTTTCTTCTTGTTCTGACTGAGAATTAGTAGGGGGTAAAATTTCACCTTTTTCTGAGCTAACTTGCAAAGGTAAGCCCTGAGAAACTTCTTTTTGTTCTAAATCTATTTGAGGTTGATCTGTATTTTCGCTAGTGGGAGAAAAATTCATCAATAACTATAATAAATTACTAAATTACTGAATATATCTATAGTAATGCCCATACTTGTAAGGTACAAAATTCTAGGTCTGAAGAAACAAAGAATAGAATAGAAAATAAAATATAGATGTACCTTATAAACCTGGGAAACGCTATAGTTGTTTTTCAATCTGATTTATTGTTTCAGATAATCACTTTGAATGTCAAATACTTACCGAAGAATTAATTATTAATTATTGAATACTCACTGCATGATTAAACCGAAGCATTTCTAGACTCTGCTCGCCGTACATATCTCCGATATGTTGCTGACAACAATCAATGGCAAATTCATTAAGTTCTTCAGCTTCAATACCATACATTTCTTTAAAAGTATCTGCTTGGACTCGACAAAATCTTGGTCTATCAGAGTAAATACTACATTCTTTAGTTAAATGATTGTAATTAATACACCATCCATCTGCCCCGATTAAACTCATATAATGGTCTATTTCTTCTGGGGATAAGTATTCTTCTAGTTCTGGACGCTCCGTCGGTTCTAAGTAACAACAAGCACCACAATTTTTGATACAACGCCAAGTAGCCATTTTTTAAAGTCAAAAGTTTTACTAACGGCCTTTTGATTGTAGCAGATTGACATACTCCCGGCATCAAATCAAAGATTATGATGCGGGACTCTCATCGCACGATGATTCTACGCTCACAGAGATGACTTAGATTGGCAATATTGCTATCACCAAACCAGAGGTCAGACTCTCCCGTAGCTTTTGGGTTTCCCCCAGGTTCCGAGTGCCCCTCGGTACTGTTCATTAATGCTCCTAACATTTCTAAACCTTTAGCCAAAATGTTCCTTGCTGCATTGTGGTCTCTATCAGCAATATAGCCACAATGTGGACATTTGTGAGTCCTAACAGACAAAGATTTCTTCACAGTTTGACCACAATTTGAA
>JBFRWR010000673.1:0-6059 GCA_051439685.1 Trichodesmium sp. | reverse complement strand
AGAGTCGATGGAGGGTATTATCCCCCGCACCTCTCCTTCAGAACCCATCGTGCGACTTTCACCGCAATAGGCTCCTAGATAATCTTAGGCTTGTGGCCTTTTGCCCTTATGGATATAATCGTGGCATGACTCATGTACTGCTAAAAGATTCTTAAGTTTCCAATTGTCGTGGTTGCCGTCGATGTCATGCAGTTCTACCTTTTCGTTGTTGTCTAGGTAGTGTCCGCAGTATCCACACTTGTAGACTTGCCGTTTTAACGTTTTTGCTGTGTTACCGTCATATAGGTTGGAGGTTCTTTTGCTCCAGTAGAGTAAGTCACCGTCATAGGGGGATTTTTTCCCTTTGACCATGACGAACTTGTTCTCGGAGCAATTTACCGTTGGAAATGCTTGATTTATGAGTTTTTGGGCTTCATTTTTGCCTTTATTTTTGTCCTTTAGGAACTTTTTAAAGGTTGAATGGTTTAAGTACCATAGACTAAGCCTTGACCCGTTCATCTTGCAGTATCGGTGGTAATTTCTCCAACCCCTGATAATGGGACCTAGCTTTTTCGCTTTGGTGGCAGTGGCTAATGCAGAGTTGTTGACTATGGTTTTAACTTTCTGGCGGAGCTTTTCGTAGTTTTCCTCTGAGGGAATGCTACGGAACTTTCCGTTTTCTTGCACTTTGAAGTGCCATCCCAAGAAGTCAAAGCCTGCCGTTGTCCGCGTTATTTTTGTCTTTCCTGCTGATATGTTCATCCCACGTTTTGCTAGGAACTGCTGTATTCTTTCTAAAATCTTCTCAGCGTTATCTTTTGGTTTTAAGAAAAATATCATGTCATCCGCATATCTTACGGATGGGTGTATATCTTCTATACCATTTAGTGCTATGTTGGCTAGTAGTGGTGATACTAGACCACCTTGGGGTGTACCTTGTTCAGGAAATTCGGGCGATACCCCTGCCTTTAAACATCTCCACAACCCCGTTTTTATTTGTTGGGGGGCAATGACATTAGTCATAATCGCCTTGTGGTTAATTCTATCGAAGCATTTTTCGATATCTAGCTCGATTACCCGTTTGTCTTGACCGTTGGTATTGCTTTTTAGGTTTAAGAAGACGTATTTTTGTGCGTCTTGTGTGCCTCTACCTGGTCTGAAGCCGTAGCTTCGGGCCTGGAAGGTTGCCTCGTGGGCTGGTTCTAGGCCGTATTTGACAAGACATTGCCAAGCTCTATCTGCGATGGTTGGGATTTTTAGTGTTCGGATTTTCCCATTTTTCTTTGGGATTTTTACTTCCCTTAATCCTTGATGCTCCCATTGGTCGGCTTCTTTTAGTTTTTCGGTTAGATTTAGCCTTTGTTGGAAGCTTAGGGATTTTTGTCCATCGACCCCACAAGTTTTCTTTCCGGAATTAAGCTGAGAGACTTGTCTTACAGCAAGCATCCTTGCAGCATGGGACTTCAGCACCAGACGTTGAAGACTTAATACTTTACGGGTGTCTCCATTCTGCATGGCTTTGTAGATTCGTTTTTGGAGGCGGAACAGATTTTTCTGGAATTTCTTCCAGTTTTGGCTGCCCCAGGCTTCACTATGATTGCTCATGTGTCTAAGCGTACTCTCTTACTAGATTTCTCTACGCTGATTACCCTGCAAGCAATATCCGCTTGCATCCTACCCGTTGGAGAGGTTTCTGTGCTTTCCCACTTACTCTAGATTTCGACCAAATCCCAAGAGACTCTCTCAACGTTTTTCCTCGTTCCGAGTTACAGATTGTTTTGACGGTTTAGGGCTGCCCAATTCGCCTACACGATCCCCAGGGATGCGTCTAACTAAGCAATTTGACGCGGGGATGATCGTGTGCGGTCAGGAGATTTTTTTGAAGTGACTCCTTGCCGTACAGTAAGACGCTTTTTCAGGACATTTCGTAATGTACCCATGCCGTCTCCCCATTACCCCCAGTGTGCCTATCACTCTTAGCTCTGGTTGGGGCCTGATGCCAGCTTCGCTCTGTCAGTGAAAAGGTCTGACTCGGCGTGGCCAGGTCGGGAGTCCGTTGTCCCCTAACGGGCTGGATTCTCACCAGCATCCGTAACTCAGTTATCCAACAGGCTCTTCTTTGGTGGCCTCGCGTTTGCAGGCTCTTCCGCTGTGGCCTCATTAGACCCTATTCATACCCCTCTAGTTGCTAGAGGCTCCTAATAGGAACGAGTCGCACTGCTTAACTGTATTACTACAAACTTTTTTGTCAAGGTAGATTAATCCTTTCTCCATCTTTATAAAAAGGAGCGGAAATTTATCAGCTTTTCCAGTATCCTTTGATGGTATAAAAATTTAGCCTTTCTATTACTTTGTATGTAGTATTCATTAAATTTCCTGTTTATGTCCATTAACCATAAACTAATTTACTTAGACAAACTGGTTAATAACTGATAAATTAATGGGAATTTTTATGAATCTATAGGCATAGTTGTCTCAGAAACTGATGGTTTCATACTATGGGAGTGGAGATCGTAAAGATCGCCGTGGCACATTATATGCAATCTGAGATTTGATAAGCTCAAAGGCTCTTCTACCCCTACTTTGGTAGCATTTGTATAGGATATTTCAATAGGATCTATAATCGTGACTGTCCCTTTACCCATAACTTGAATTTGACCGTCTCCTTCAAACAATGCGCAGGTATCTTCGTCTATACCTATACCAATTTTGTCTGGGTGGGTGGCAATGGCACTTAATAAGCGGGCCATCCGATTTCGGTTATGAAAGTGTTGGTCTACGATTATATCTGGTAATATTGCCAAACCATTTGTCAGATCAACTAAAGACCTATTTGGAGATGAGCCACTACCACCACCTGCTATCATGTGATAGCCCATGACTGCAGCTCCTGCACTTGTTCCGGCTAGGGCGATTTTTCCTTCTAAAGTTCTAGTTCTTATTTTTTCCATCAAAGGGGTTTCAGAAAGTAGGCCACAAAGACGCAGTTGGTCTCCACCCGTCATAAATACTCCGGTGCGGTCTTCCAATTTCTCTAACCAGAGAGTATCTTCTCCCTGATACCTTTCCCGAATATCAAATATTCTAATATCCACAGCACCCATATCTTCAAACACCTTACGGTATCTATCTCCTTGAGCTGCTGGTTCTCTAGAAGCGGAAGGAATAACTGCTAGTTTGGCATTTACTCCCCCGGCACGGTTAAAAAAAGTTTGTAGAATCTCTTTTCCATGAACTTTATCCTCCGCCCCCCCGATTACCATAATAGTTGTTTTTGTCGGACGTAATGTATCTAGTTCTGAAGCTTGAGACTCTAACTGCATCATTTTATTAATATTGGACAGCAGGTACACATTCAATTTCAATAATTTCAATAATCTGTTATAATAATAGACTATCTTATAACTTTACAAGTCCAAAACTTCCTCTGGAATTTTTCAAGATTTGATTAAGTTATTTGAATCTGTAATTAAAATTTATTGTGGACTTATAATTTTACAGCAAAGTATATTTTACAAGGTCAATCTATAAAATCTATAATAATTTATACATTTTTCAGGACACCCTACAATATTTTAGTATAAATAATTCTGTGCAATTTGATGTTATTACTCTGTTTCCAGACTTTTTTACAACGCCTCTTAATTCAGGTTTGTTAGGTAAGGCTTTTGAAAAAAAGATTGCCCAGGTTAATTTAGTTAACCCTCGTGATTATACCACAGATAAATATAAAAAAGTTGATGATGAGTCTTATGGTGGAGGAGTGGGAATGGTTTTAAAACCAGAACCTATATTTGCTGCTGTAGAGTCATTACCCACTTTGTCAAAACGAGAGGTGATTCTCTTAACTCCCCAGGGAGAAAGAATGAATCAAGGACTCTTTCGGCAGTTGGCCACAGAATACGACCAACTTATTCTCATTTGTGGTCATTATGAAGGTATTGATGAAAGAGTTCAATATTTAGTTACAAGAGAAGTATCTCTAGGAGATTTTGTTCTTACAGGTGGAGAAATACCAGCTTTAGCTTTAATTAATGGTGTGGTTAGATTACTTCCTGGAACTGTAGGTAAGGCTGAATCTTTAGCTAATGAAAGTTTTGAATCTGATTTACTAGATTATCCTCATTATACTCGGCCAGCTAATTTTCGGGGTTGGCAAGTTCCAGAAGTTTTGCTTTCTGGACATCATGCTGAAATAGCAAAATGGCGTTACCAACAACAAGTTGAAAGAACAAAATCTCGTCGTCCAGATTTACTCAAAGATGACGATTAAAGATGAGTTTTCTGATTAAGACAAGACTATTTAATTCTTCTGTGCTTTTGAGAATACAGAATTACTAGGGGCAAACCCAAATAAAGTATTTGGCATTGGAGAGTGATTGCATAAATTTTAGTAGGGGTAATTGATCTTTGCGCAGCATGACTAGGAAATTACCCCTACATTATTTTCCTGATTATCAATTTTACCGAATAATTAAGGTTTAAAGTATCTCCTTTCCAGGAGAAACAATCAATTTATTTTCCTTTTATTCAATCCTCTTCCTTTTAGGAAGAGGTAATTATCAATTATCAATTATCCATTATTAAATCCTATCCAAGTTTTATAGTTCATAAAAGTATGGTCAAATATGACATATCCTTATTTTGCAGGTGTTATCCTGACTGGGTGTTAGCGTAGCTCCTCCGCAGGAGGCACTACAACACCCTCTATCCCATAGTCAAAGACATTTGGGACTGCTTTTCTCATTATATTTAGAGAACCGTTGACATCAGCATTGATTAATCCTTTGCTGGCGGTACGATACAAACCTCTTTTTATTCTTTTTCCTGAAAAGTTGACTTGATTCTTCTGACCTTTTTTGTAAACTGGAATCAAATCATTATCTATAAAACTTGATGCGGAGGTATAAGATTCTTCTGTAATAATTACATTTATCCCTACCATAAGCGCTTTATAAGATAACATTTCTATTAACTTATTATAGGGAACAGATACAAAATTTTGATTATTTCTTTTCCCTAAATTTATCTTCTGTTTCCAGTTCTCATTGTGTCCTATTATTAGTGTTCCTATTTTCTGATTAATCAGGGTATTAATAATCAAACGAGATGATTTATGCAGATAATCATTGATTTTAAATTCTCTTTTTAGCATCAGCTTTTTCAGTCTCTTACTTGAGCTATTTTCCAGGAGTTGAGATTGTAGAAAGCTTTTCACTTTATTATAGTATTGATTGATAGATTTTAACGGTCTGCCATTGATCAAGAGCGGTTTGATTCCGGCTTGATTAAAAGTTAATGTAGCTAAGTTGTTTAATCCTATATCAATGCTGGCACAACGATTTTTCTCTAACTCGTATTGTTTTTCGCATTTCTCATAAATCACCTCTATTACATAATGGTTAAGTTTAGGGACGATACGAACTTGTTTAATTTGTGAAGTAGGTACTAATGTTTTGAGATAAATCCCTGTTTTACTTGGATTAATAATTCCTTGTTTTAGTTGCCTCTTACTGATGGCTTGTGTTGTATAAACTACAATATTTCTTCCTCTTATTTTATTTTTATATCCCGGAAGACGAGGACGAGCATTAAACTTTGATGGGTTCTGTTTATAAACTTCATTCGCTGCTAAAAAACTCTTCCAGTTTCTATCTAGTATCATCAAGATTTGTTGAGATACTTTAGCTGGCATTGCTTGATAGTCTGATTGAGTCGAGAGTGTTTTTTGCAGGTCATAATAGGATAGATTTTTCTTTTCAAATATCCAAGATTGACGAACTAAATAATTAGCATAGTTATAGAGATTTTTCGACAAGAAACAAAGTCGGTCAATTTCAGCATAAAACCGATGATTGTTCTGAATAATATGTCTCTCAACTAATCTCATAAATCAAGGCGTTAAAATTATATTAGGATTCGAGGATTTGGGAATTTTTATTTTTATTTAGTCTGGAATTATCAGCCAATTTCATTATACTATTAAACCTTTGGCCTTAGAGTTATTAAATTTTGTCAAATATTTAGTAGCTATGCTTGTATAAATCAACGAAGATATTTGACGTTACTTGACTATATAT
>JBFRWR010000672.1:0-10170 GCA_051439685.1 Trichodesmium sp. | reverse complement strand
CCATATTCGGCAATACTCAAATCAAAAACAGCATTCTTAGTGGTAACAGTGCTGGAGATGATGGTGGTGCTGTTTATATCAAAGACAATGTTTTTGGCAATGTTCCCACCGCAATTATTACTAATAGCACAATAACTGAAAATACCGCGGTTTCCGATGGTGGCGGAGTTTTTAATTTTGGCGTAGCTGAAATTGTAGATACTACTATCACTCGAAATAATGCTCCCGATAATCATGGTGCTGGTATTGCTAGTTTCGGAAATACTGCAATTACTTCAACAACAGTTACTTCTAGCACTGTTGCTCACAATATTAACAGTGATGTTGATTTTGTCACCCAGTCACAAAACTCCTTTATTAGCGGTGGTAATAATGTTATTGGTGTAGGAAATGCTATTGGCAATTTTAATCTTCCCACTGATGAGACAGGAGTTGAAAATTGGGAAGGAACTACGAACGAAAAGATGATCGGCACCAATGGTCCTGATAATATGACCGGAGACAATCAGGAGAATACAGTTATTGGCAATGAAGGTAATGACAGACTTAGGGGGCGGAGTAATAATGATATATTGATAGGTGTTAATCCTAATGCAACTAATCCTGGTATTCGTGAAGTGGATCGACTCTGGGGTAATAGAGGAGAAGATGTCTTTATTTTAGGAGATACCGAAGAAGTTTATTATGATGACGGTCGGCGTAATACAAGAGGGAATAGGGATAGAGCGATTATTAAAGATTTTAATCCTAATGCAGATCAAATTCAACTACATGGAAGTGCTGATGATTATCAACTTAGGTTGACTAGGAACGGAAAGCATACCCGAATTTTTTATGTAGCCGATCAAAATAAACCAGAGTTGATTGCTCAGGTACAAAATAATAGTAATTTATCTTTAGATAATCCTCAGCATTTCCAATATTTATCTACTGAAGAATATGTAGGCACTGATGGTAAAGACATTCTCACCGGAGATAATCAGAATAATATACTCATTGGTAATGAAGGTAATGATAGACTCAAGGGACGTGGTGGGGACGATATCTTGATAGGTGTTAATCCTAATGCAACTAATCCTGGTATTCGTGAAGTGGATCGACTCTGGGGTAATAGAGGTAGTGATATCTTTATTTTAGGAGATACCGAAGAAGTTTATTATGATGACGGTCGGCGTAATACCAGAGGGAATAGGGATAGAGCTATTATTCAAGATTTTAATCCTGATGTAGATATAATTCAACTACATGGCAGTGCTGATGATTATGAACTACAACTAAATAACAATCAACAGCATACACAAATCTTTTATACTGCTAATCAGAATCAACCAGAATTGATTGGCCAAATTCAAAATCATACTAATTTGGTATTGAATTCAGACCAGTTTGATTTTGTGTAGTGCTATAGATCAAACAGGAATTACGCATAACGGGTATATCTAGTAGGTGCGGGTGGCCAATCGCACCTACAGCTGGGGTATATTTTCATATTTTGCGTAAGTCCTGCAAATTTAAAATTTTAAACAATATAGAAGCCATTTGGGATCTATAAAATTAGCTGGAGAGATGGGGAGATGGAGAGATGGGGGGATGGGGCTATTTTTATACTTTTTTCCCTATTCTATTTCACCGAAATTCTGACTCCTGACTCCTAACTCCTGACTCCTAACTCCTGACTCCTAACTCCTGTCTCCTGTCTCCTGTCTCCTGTCTCCTGTCTCCTGTCTCCTGTCTCCTGTCTCCTGTCTCCTGTCTCCTGTCTCCTGTCTCCTAATCCTCACTTTTGCAAAGATAGTGTTAGGGGTTCTATAAGGGCAATTTCATTACGAATGCTGTCGCAAACATATTTGCCTAGCATTCCATAGGAAATTGCCCCTACTCAAAAATTTCGCCCTGACGCCTAATCTTATTTAGCTTCTTGACGCTCTTTAGCTTCCTTAATTACCACTTCCGCTACATTAGTAGGACATGGTGCATAATGGGAAAACTCCATCGAGAACTGACCTCTACCAGAAGTCATTGTCCGCAAGTCCCCAATATAACCAAACATCTCACTCAATGGTACATCAGCTTTAATTCGACTACCCATTGGATTTGAATCTTGAGACTTAATCATTCCTCGACGACGGTTGATATCTCCAATAACATCACCAACATGGTCATCAGGTGTAAACACATCAACCTTCATTATTGGTTCAAGTAATTGAGGAGAAGCTTTAGAGAAAGACTGGCGATAGGCAGCTTTTGCAGCAATTTCAAAGGCGATCGCTGAAGAGTCAACCGGGTGATAAGCGCCATCCATTAATATGAACTTCATATCCACACAAGGATAACCAGCTAACATACCCTTTTCAAAGCTAGTCTCAAAGCCTTTTTGCACAGCAGGCCAAAATTCTCTCGGCACATTTCCACCTGTCACCTTCGACTCAAACTGGAACCCACTACCAACTTCACCAGGTTCTATCACATAGTCTATTTTCGCGAATTGACCTGAACCACCAGACTGCTTCTTATGAGTATAGCCATCTTCAAGGCGCTTAGTAATAGACTCACGATAAGCTACCTGTGGTTTACCAACTTCCACATCAACCCCATAAGTCCGCCTCAGAATATCAACCTTGATATCTAAATGTAATTCACCCATACCCTTGATGATAGTTTCATTACTTTCAGGATCTGTCTCAACTCTGAAAGATGGGTCTTCCTGAACCATTTTACTCAATGCCATGCCCAGTTTTTCTACAGAACCTTTATCCTTAGCTGCCACAGCAATAGAAATTACTGGGTCAGGGAACACCATGGGTTCCAAAGTAGCAGGTTGTTTAGGATCGCAGAGAGTATGGCCAGTTTGCACATTCTTCATCCCTACAATAGCAACAATGTCCCCTGCTTGAGCCTTTTCTATCTCTTCGCGGGAGTCAGCGTGCATTTCCACCAAACGTCCAACTCTCTCAGTCTTACCTGTAAAAGTATTGAGAATTGTGTCACCTTTAGACAAAGTACCCGAATAGATGCGAGTAAAGGTCAAAGCACCATATTTGTCATCCATAATCTTAAAGGCCAAAGCACGCAGAGGCTTTTCTGGGTCAACATAAGCTACTTTACCAGTCTCGTTACCTTCTAGGTCAATCTCTGGTTGTGGCTTAACTTCTGTCGGATTAGGTAGATAATCAACTACAGCATCAAGTACCAACTGTACACCCTTATTCTTAAAGGATGAACCACAGTAGGTAGGGAAGAAAGCTAGTTCATTAGTTCCCTTACGGATACAACGCTTCAGAGTTTCAATATCTGGCTCTTCTCCTTCCAGATACTGTTCCATTACCTCATCGTCCTGCTCAACAGCAGTTTCAACCAACATTTCCCGATATTTCTCGACATCATCAGTCATATTCTCTGGAACATCTTTAATCTCGTATTTGGTTGGGTCTCCAGAATCATCCCAAACCCATGCTTTACGAGTCAGTAGATCTACAACTCCCACAAATTCAGTTTCAATACCAATGGGCAAAACCATGACTAATGGCTTGGCAGCAAGTATATCTTCAACCTGTTTGATAACTCTGTAGAAATCAGCTCCTGTCCGGTCAAGCTTATTTACATAAATAATTCGAGATACTTTAGAATCGTTGGCATATCGCCAGTTAGTTTCAGACTGGGGTTCCACACCACCAGAACCACAGAAAACTCCTATACCACCATCAAGAACTTTAAGAGAACGATATACCTCGATGGTAAAGTCAACGTGGCCAGGGGTGTCAATAATATTTAATTGATGCTCATTCCAGAAGCAACTTGTGGCGGCAGACTGAATTGTAATACCCCGCTCTTGCTCCTGTGCCATAAAGTCTGTTGTGGCTGCGCCTTCGTGGACCTCACCGATTTTATGGATTTTTCCGGTTAGTTTGAGAATTCTTTCAGTGGTAGTAGTTTTACCTGCATCAACGTGGGCGAAGATGCCGATATTCCGATATTTAGTGAGGTCTTTTTGCATATTTAACTCTCTTGTTAGGTGTTACAATTATGTACTACTTTTAAGTATTACACATAGGGTATTGATTTGGCCTTATTCGCTAGGAGAGAAATCACTACATAGATTTATGCTAGTTAGCTGGCCCTAGCTCAGGCTGGATTTCGCAAATATAGTTTGAAATCCTATTTTACGCCCTTTGTTATATTGCTGATTGTAAAGTATCTTGACCTAACGTGGAAGTTGTGTAAAATTCAGAAGTCAGAAGTCAGAAGTCAGAAGTAGTTTTTGTAACTGCGATTAGAGCAACGCTCCAAAGTTTTACTATTCGCTTCTTCTACCTCATTTGTCCGAAATCTCCTGTAAAAATTTTTTCCCCCAAACAAAAACAACACCTAAGCATTACTCACTGAGTGACTTCCTTCCATTTTTGGATTATCTCTGGAGTTGTACTAAGTCATTAAATTAACCTTAGTTACATCGCTCCCGTTTTACCATTTAAGGAAGTATCAGTTTTCTTTCTTGGTGTTGCTTTTGAGTATTTAACGAGACAGATTTTCTTAGACTTAACAGCGTTTTAACCTCCTGAGTTGCTGAAATTATTCCTTGTTATTGAATTGATTGTAAATGGAGTTTAACTCAAAAATTAACTTGAATATTAACTTGAGAATTCTTTACTCCCATACCGCTACAATGTGAGGAATTATTAGCCCCTGACAAAGGAGTTGCTGTTTTTGAATCAGAGAGATAACTAGATTTAGCAGTGTTTTTTTTCCTCCTTATTTCTAATGTCAACTACTTAACCGATAATTAAGGTTGACAACAACCTGTTTTTTCTCAACAAACACTTGTGCTTTTAGCACTTTTTTTAGTTTTATCTCCTTTGGAAGAAGATGAGGTTATGAATATTTGAAGCTTGACTGCTTCAATTACTAATCTAACACTTTTCCTAATGATTACAAGGAAAGTTTACTAAACTTTACCTTTAAATTATTGACATAAAAATGTGGTTATTTTATAGTTTAATTAAGAATATTAATATTATTTTTATTAGCTTTTTATACATACAATAACACCCAACTTTACTCGCTACATTACTTCCTCTTTTCCTCTTCAGGTCTTGGAAAAATACAGGATAAATTAACTGTACTGTTCCCTAGCTTGATAATAAGAAGTATTCGCTTTCTAGATGGGTGTTATTCTGTTTCAGTATTAAGATAGACCTACAATTAAACAGCTTGACTTACCTCCTGTATTGAGTGATTTCCTCTAGTAAATAAAGTTTAAATAGAGTTAGAAATTCTCAAAAAATTGAGTTCTTGACTCCCCTAAAGCTATTTGAGGAAATATCAACAACTGTTGGTTGCTGTTCCGATTCAAACAGACAGATGGTCGATGGATTAAACAGTTTTTTTGCTACCTCCTTGAAGTTATCATTTCAACTCTTTTACATCTGCCGAAGAAGCTAATTAACTTCTTCATATTTTTAATTTATCACTATTCATTAACTATGCAAGCTTATTTAACTAAACTTCACTTAATCTCTATTCAATACTTTTGAGATCGTAAATTTCAGTTAAATTTTAGTCATATTTACCATATAGTGAAAATTCAATTCAAACTGTGATGAGGAGATAATTTAGTATTTAGGAAAATTACAATCTATAATGTTAAGAATTGAAAAATTTACAATTTTAAGAGCTTGTATATGGTATTTAGTGATCGCTATATTTCTAAATGTTACAAACAATTTTCAAGTTTGCGGGGACACAGAATAGAGGTTAAGGATAAAATTTTACTTGACTATCCTGGCAAAGTGCTGTCATTTTTACTTGCCAGATAAATAAAAATAAAAATAAAAAATCATTTTAATAATTTTTAGTTTGAAGAATAAAGCACAATTGTGAGATTCTAATTATATGTATCAGATTGCTGAAAATTATCTAAAATCTAAAAAAAGCAAATATAAAAAAATACAACTAAATTTAGCTCGTAAATAAAATGTTAAAAATATCGACCCCTTCTCTACGAGACCAACAGAATCCCTTAATTTGCCAACTAGCAAACACTATAGAAGCAGTTTGGCAACACCACCTAGACTTAGAACCATATTATCTACCGACAGAATTAGGTTATGTAGAAGGCCGCCTCGAAGGGGAAAAACTAACAATTGAAAACAAATGCTATCAAACAACCCAATTTCGGAAGCTACATCTAGAACTGGCCAAAGTTGGTCAAAGCTTAGATATATTGCACTGCGTTATGTTTCCCAGAACAAATTATGCTTTACCCATGTTTGGAACAGATTTAGTGGGAGCTAAGGGCCAAATAAGTGCAGCAGTAGTCGATCTATCCCCCCTAAATCTAGAGAGAAAACTACCAGAACTCTATGACTATCAGCTACAAAAATTACCAATAAAAGAATTTTCTCAACCTCGGCAACTGCCAGAATGGGGAGAAATATTTTCAGAATTTTGTCTCTTTGTACGACCTAATGGTTTAGAAGAAGAACAAAAGTTTGTCTCAATAGTCAAATCTTACCTAGAAATACATTGCCAACAAGCGATCGCTCAAACACCTGTCACTTCAGAACAAGAACAAGAGATAATCAAAGCTCAACATCATTATTCTAGTCAACAGAGACAAAACGATAAAACTCGTCGAGTCTTAGAAAAAGCTTTTGGCACAGAATGGACAGAGCATTATTTAACAAGTGTATTGTTTGATGATCCTGATGAATCATAACGAATCATAGATAGTGTAGTGGACCGTTTCAGCTAAAATAGTGCGTTAGAATTGTCATTGCGTTTAGCGCAGCTTTGCGATAGCAAACGACCGTGTTTGCGGAGCATTCCGTCAGGAAAGCAATCTCAGACCAATTTGCTATTGCACCATTTAAGGTGAAACAGTCCAGTAGTAGACTGACACGACTAAAATGGTGCGTTACATTTATGGGGGCGGGTTTATCTAACTTTAGGTGAAAGCTCGTTAATTTAACGGGGAAACCCGCCCCTACTATTGCACTATTTAAGGTGTGTCGGTCCAGTAGGTTGGGTTGAAGTAACGTCAACCTATTTTGCTAAAAGCTTTGCTGCATGAGGGTTTAATCAAACTATTAACCCCTATCTTTGTGCTGTTTATTTTTATGATTGATACTTATGTCCAAAAATCCGGTTAAACCCAAAGATTAGAGTGGTTTTCACTTTCACCAGTTGCGGGCAAGATGCCTACACTACAAACACTTTAATATTCACAATTGTACGTCATTTAAAAATAACAGACTATTGCTGCTTTGTTCTATTAAAGTAGCGATCGCTTCCAACATAATTTTTATTCTATTCTACAAAGCCAATATCCATCGGGTCAAATCTTAGAAAAGGTTTTTCTTCAGGAAAGTAATTTTCACCTAAGTTATTCCAGATTTTATCTACAAGTTTAGTTTGGGCGTTTTGTACTAAATTACGAAGTTCTTCTATAGTTTCTAAACCCAATGGAGGCAATAATTGTTCGGCAAAATTTACTTTTTTTGCTTCTAATAAATATTTTGGAATCTGTTTCATGTAGAATAAACTCCAACCATACCAATATGAATCTGAATCACTACTATTTTTTGTTTTACTTTCAGATAGGAGAAATAAGAAAAAATCAGCTTCGATAAATTGCTGCATTGGTACAACTTCTGCAATTTTTCCAGTTGTATGACGTTGGTTCAATATATCTGAATGAAGATGATTTGAAGAGTTTTTAAATAGTTCTACAGGCTGAGATATATCATTCAAGCTTATAATCTGAGAAGTCTGCGAGGGTGAATTATCTTTAAAAATATCCTCATTAAAGATTTCTAAAATTAATCTCCACCGATTTTCTCGAATTAGAAAAGAAAAATATGTCACAAATAGTTCGTGACCTATGAACCTATAAAAATCTAAATTACTAGAATCTTTAACTTGATTCCCATCGTCAAAAATGTCGTCAAGAATATCACCAAATAAGTTAGAATAACTATAATAATCAAGGAACATTACTTCAAAGTATCCGTATAAGCTAGTAGCTGCATTGATAGATTCTGTTGTAGTTGCTATTACTTCTGCAAGACTAGCAAACTCTATAAGTAACTCTTCTGTTTTATCAATTGCTTTTATCAGTAAATCTCTCTTTTCTACACTTTGTTTTGAGAATTTGGGTGCAAGTTTTTTTATTTGCTTATCTAACCAGTCCATAAACAAATGAGTTTGAATTCCACTTGAGCGATCGCCTTGTCTTACACTTATTATTGCCCGTTCAGTAATTGACAGTTGTCTCGTACTTTCTTCTTCCAATTGTTTCCTAGTCAAAATTTCCCTTATTATTTCTTCCAATTCTTGCAAAATAGTCCGAAGATGTATTTCAAAAGATTTTGCTAACTTGTTGCGCTCTGTAGCTTTATCTTTACTATCTATCGGCATATTGTAAGTAATAACTCGTCTCATCCGCAGGTCAAATGGTAGTTGTTCTGGAGTACCAAAAGCAGTATTCATAACCATAATACATTTTCCTTCTCCCAAAGTTTTCATTGCATATCCAAGTTCAATTAATACATTTGGATTGGAAGTAAGACGATAATAACTATCTTTACGAACAAAAATATCCTGTAGTTTATGAATAAATATACGGTTGGTAGAATTTGATAAATTGGAATTAATAATAGAAACATCACACACAAAAATCAGAGCCTGCTCAATTTTCTCAAAAATAGTCCTAGAAATATCTGGCGCTCCAGCTACATTTTGAGTATCGCGGTCTATGACTGGTTCCAGCTTAATAAAATCATCATTACGAAGAGATTTGATAGCTTTATTAAGGGCATCCTGAATAAATCCACGGTTGGTAGAATTTGGCAAATCTGACTGCCAAGAATAAAATATTTTGCAATCCATAAATATAGACAAAGAAGAGTATTTAAAAAATGAACAATTTCCATTTTAATAGAAAAAAATAGGTAGTCTTACAGCCATAATGGTGAGGATATATTTTTGAAATTTCTCCCCTACTCCCCACACCTCCCACACCTCCCACACTCCCCACACTAATTCACTCCGGAAATATGCACCACCACAAAAAAATATACCCCCACCCAGGAAAAACCCAGGTAGGGGCAAAAAATTAGGGATTTGGAAACCAAACCCCTACCATCTTAATGTACCAATTCTATCGCTCGCTTAGTCAAAGCTTCAGCAGTTATACCATTAAAAGCCATCACCTGAGCAGCACTAGAAGCAGTCTCACCGCGACGCCAAGCAAAAGTATCTCGCTTAACCTGACTCCGTAACATAATTGGTTCCAACATCAAACTTGCACCACCAGTCACACCTATTAAAGCATCACCGCCGAATAACTTCTCGAAACCAGCATCATCCAAAAATCCGCCATCAGCTTCAGAACAAGTATCCCAACCTGTATCCTGGGGACGATACAAACGCCGGGGGTTCATCACAGAAACGATCCGCACTCCAATACCTTCAGCTTCTAAAGCAGCAGCAGCTTCAAATACTGGAATTAATGGCATATCTCCGACTACTGCAAATACAACAGTTTTATCCCCTGCAACTTCCTCAAGAACAACAGCACCATCCTGTAACCCTTGTCTTGTCTGTTCAAAAGTCGTCCGAATAGGTAAAGGTGACTTACTAGCAGTAATAGTTATACCTTTATTTTTAGTAGTCAGCGCCCAGTCATAACAAACTTGAATACTATTAGCATCGGGTGGGAATAAGGCGAAAACATTCCCATTTCGCATCATCGCTGCAAAATAAGCTTCAATTTCCGGGCGTTGGTGCGTCCAACCATTGCGCCCCTGTTCTAATGCTCCAGCAGTAAATAATGTAATAGTTGAAGGAGTGAGATGACGTAATTCTGCCATTGCTTGAGTAACAGTCTGCCAAATAGGTACACCGTTAATAGCAAAAGATTCATAAGAACACCAAACTGTCCGCGCTCCCATCAATGCTAAACCTGCTGCCATTCCTGCACAAGCATCTTCGCTCAAAGGTTCATAAACCTGACCTTTCGGACCTTGGAAATAAAGATCGTCAGAGGTGGGGTGAATAATTTTCAATGCTTGGTTAATATTATTAACACCTGATGCAGCGTTACCATCAGCATTGGTAATTAAGAAATGAGGGTCTTTTTGACCAACATGAGCTATTAATGCTCCCATTGCA
>JBFRWR010000671.1:0-5030 GCA_051439685.1 Trichodesmium sp. | reverse complement strand
TTCAGCTATAGCAATCCTATTTTATTTGTGTATAGTTGAAAAATCTTACCACTTTTAGGGAAAAGGCAACAAGCAGAAGTTTAGGCGTTGGTAAATCAAGAGATGAAACTTTAAAAGTAATCTGTTTTTAATACCTCTAAATATTTAACCAGAGTAACTTGTGAGTATCACCCCTAGTAGAAAATCATCCAACCAATTACCAACGCCGACTTTTTCAGCAAATTCTAATTCTTAATTACTTCGTAAATTACGATCTAAAAGAAAAGGTTGGGGTCGATCAATTAAAATTTTCTCAAAATCTGGATGTAGGGGATTAATCAAATAATTGTATTCTTGAGGAATAATTGCAGAAGGAACCCTCAAAATTGCTGTACTTTTAGAAGTTAACCATTTATCTCCAATAGAAACTAATGCTTCAGGTGGAGGAGTATCACGCCAGTTAACAGGTAAGAGATTTTCATCAACTTTTTTAATCGGAAAATTATCAGGAACTTTTAATTTAATAGATAGAAATATATTCCCAAAATTTTCTATTTCCATACTAACTAAAGTTTCTAATGCTGCTAGAGATAATGTTGCTGAAGTATAAATCAAGGATGTCCCTTTAGAACTCCAACGACCTTTACCACGATTATAAATTTCTCTTTGAAAAGCAATATCAATATGTTTTTTATGACAAATTCGCCATAGTATTAGAGCCATAATTCTGATTTTGAACTGCTAATTTGATTCTAGCAAAATTATAAAATAGAGTAGAATATATTGGTAAATTGATGAAGATAATTGAAGATAATTTAGGAGTCAGTTGAGGTTGAGAAACAAACCCCTAAATCATTCTTTCAGCAAAACTATCTGTAGACAAAATCTCAATTAGGATATTTCGATTTTTATATTAACTACTAAAAAGCATTAGTCATTAATAATTAATGAATGATTAGCAATAGATACCATACTCTATTTTATTCAAAACTTCATCTACTTGTTGTGTCCCTGCATCTGTATCTAATAATTCTAAAGGAGTTTTGCCTGCTAAAGCACGATTGGATTTTTTCAGCCAATCTCTGGCAGTTTCCACACTTTCAAATATATCTAATGTGTGTGCCACAATTCTGGCGATACGATAGAGTCGATCTGATTCTGAAAGATCGAGAGGTTTCTGATCTTTCTTACGCCTAGATATCGTGCGTTCAGAAGTTGCTAATAAAGCTGCCATTTGTGACTCAGAAAGACCACAATATTCTGCTACTTTAATTACAGAAATTATCGAAAATCCCTGACGAATTATAGTAATTATTTGCATTTCTTGGGGCAATTCCAGAATATTTTTAGGTATTGTGTTAAATCCTAAAATTTGATAAATTTTAGGGACGGGTTCAGTTTCTGAGTTCTGAGAAACTTGATCTGGGAATAGCATCTGGACATCCTCTAAAAGTCACCTGTCTAATACTATAATGCCAGATGTCTTAAAGATATGCAAGTTTTTTATTTGAGTTCAAGCAGTCCAGATAAATCTTAGAAAAATAATTTGTCGCTGGAAAGCCAAATTATCTAAAGACCAGAGCCAAAAAACAGTAGGATCAGAAAGATCAGAAAAAGTATAAAAATTAGGCTATTAGAAACCATATTACTATTAGTATTAGTTAGTTTGTCTGATGTATAAAAGATTATAGACAATAGTGTTACTTAGTTTCTGTTTAATTTTAAATTAATTTTCTAACCAGACTATAGGTATAAATATTTTTCTCTAAAAAAGCTTAAATCAATTAAGTAACTCACTACATCAAATTAAAAATCTTTTGAGAATAGTCAATCAATTATTTTAATCTCAAATTATGATGTTCTCAGTGTAAACACTTAAAAACGATCGCAGCTACAAATAAAAAATATTGCAATAGTAGGGGCGGGTTTCTCATTAAATTATTTTTGCTTAACCTCAAATCAGATAAACTTGCCCCCCAATCATATAATAGACTATTTGACCTGAAACAGCCTAAGAAGGCTAAACTCTAATGGAAAGTGAACTTGAGCTTTTTTATTCCTAGAAGCAATAGAGTATAAAAATTTAACCATAGCTATAATAAGCCAGAACTAAATATAATCTGAGTAAATAATGAAATCCTCAATCCCCCCAAAGACAGACCTTGTACTAATAGGAGGCGGTCATAGCCATGCCATTGCCATCAAAAAAATTGCCATGAACCCAATACCGGGAGTGAGACTAACCCTGATAACAGATGTATATCACACAACCTATTCGGGAATGTTACCTGGTTACATAGCAGGATTATACAATTTCGACCAATGTCACATCGACTTCCGCCCCCTCGCTAAGTTTGCCAGAGCCAGAATATTTGTAGATCGTGCCATTGGTTTAGACCTTGAGAAAAATCAGGTAATTTGTGCTAACCGCCCGCCTGTTTCTTTTAATTTACTATCCATTGATATTGGTAGCACTCCCGCCAGTTTAACTTTACCGGGAGCAATAGAATATGCGATTCCTGTTAAACCCATATCGAAATTTCTCACTTACTGGCATCAAGTTACCGCAACTGTCGCCCAATATCCTGCACAAAAAATGCGGATAGGAATAGTTGGCGGTGGTGCGGGAGGTGTAGAGTTAGCGTTAAGTGTCCACAGTCATCTCCAAGGGATTTATCAACAAGCTAGACAACCTGCTAATAACTTGGAGTTACATCTATTTCATCGGGGTAAGAGACTGTTACCGGAACGTCCTCGTTGGGTAGGACAGCGGGTTGAGGAAATTCTCAAAAGTCGTGGTGTGTTGTTGCATTTAGAGGAAAATGTCCGGGAAGTGAGGCAAAATAGTAATTTTAGCACGGATGCGACTCAACATCCTAGACTCAACACTCTAGACTTAACACCCAAAATTATTCATTGTGACTCTGGGTTAGATGTAGAATGTGATATTCTGTTTTGGGTAACTCAAGCATATGCTGCTTCTTGGTTAAAAACAGCAGGTTTAGCTACAGATGCTAATGGTTTTATTTTAGTTAATGACAAATTACAATCTATTTCTCATCCCCAAGTCTTTGCAGCAGGAGATGTGGCAACAATGGTTAATCATCCTCGCCCTAAAGCAGGAGTTTTTGCAGTGCGTCAGGGAAAACCTCTGTTTGAAAATTTGCAACGCGCTCTTTTGGGAAAATCTCTAACATCCTTTGTACCTCAGAAAAAGTTCTTGATTTTGATTGGTACTGGGGACGAACGGGCGATCGCTTCTCGTGGTGTTATTGGTTTAGGACCTCACAGGTTGCTCTGGCGTTGGAAAGACCATATAGACCGTAAATTTATGGATCAATTCTCTAATCTGAATATGGCAGGAATGAGGAATAAGCAAGCAGGAAAAAGTAAAGATTCCTCTATTATGCACTGTACTGGTTGCGGAGCAAAAGTTGGTAGTCAGATTTTAGGAAATGTGCTAAATAGGATTGAACAGAAAATACAGAGGGATGATGTTTTGATTGGGATAGACACACCAGATGATGCTGCTGTGGTGAGGGTTCCATCAGATCGAGTGATGGTGCAGACGGTTGATTATTTTCCAGCTTTGCTAGATGATCCCTATTTGTTAGGGAAGATTACGGTTAATCATTGTTTGAGTGATTTGTTTGCTATGGGGGCGGTGGTGCAGAGTGGGTTGGCGATCGCTACTCTCCCCTACGCATCACCTACTCAACAGGAGGATACTTTGTATGAATTGTTGTTGGGAGCTACGGAAGTTTTGAATGCAGCGGGTGGTGTTTTGATGGGTGGTCATACAACGGAGGGAGAAGAGCTTGTTTTTGGTCTGACTTGCAATGGTTTGGCATCACCAGCAAAACTATTGCACACGAGAGGAATGCAACCGGGAAATGTTTTGATATTAACCAAAGCTTTGGGAACAGGAGCATTATTTGCTGCGGATATGCGTCTCAAAGCAAGGGGGCGTTGGATTGAAAGTGCTATTAAATCAATGTTAGTTTCTAATCATAAAGCTAGCAAATTGTTTTTAGAATATGGTGCGACTGCTTGTACCGATGTGACGGGATTTGGATTAGTCGGACATTTGTTGGAAATGGTGAAAGGGGAAAAAGTGGGTGTGGAGTTAGATATTGAAGCTATCTCTGTTTTGTCGGGAGTAGCAGAAGTTTTGCAGCAGGGTATTTTTAGTTCATTGTATCCAGCAAATCTAGGTTTTTCTGAGTCAATTCAAAATCGTGAAGTGGCGAGTAGACATCCACTTTATCCGTTGTTGTTTGATCCACAAACTTCTGGAGGATTACTTGCTACAATACCTGTTCAGTCGGCGAGCGCTTGTTTGAATGCGCTGCAACAGGAGTATCCAGAAAGTAGGGTGATTGGGCGAGTGTTATCGTTAGAGACTGGAATGTTACCGATTAAAATTGGGATTGTACCCAGATAAGCGATCCCCAACCTACTTTTACTTCAGGACTGAGGAATCTCCATATCTACTAGGGGTTGACGGCCATTACAGTAGTTTTTATTTCAGTAGACCACAGTAGAAGCATTAGGCAAAGCCCATGCCGTCAGGCTATATGGCTATTCGCCCCTACATTTTACACAAACGATACCAACGGACATCATATACAGCGGTTTCCGCGCGTTCTGAGGTACAGCCATCGCGGGCAAGATGCCCGCACTGCAATATTTTCACCATTTACCTTGTACCCCATTTGCCCGAAATCTGCTGTAAGTCCTGTTAGGGAGTGTGGGAAGTGTCGGCTCTGCTTTTTTTCAGGCAACCCGAATTATCCATTATATCAAATCCGGTTGAATAATTATTGTATGGTAGGGAGACGCGGAGACACGGAGACACGGAGACGCGGAGATTGAAGTGTAGACAGCAATTATGAACAGATACTATATAACCGGATTGTATATTATATAGAATCCGCTTGAATAGTTATTGTATAGTAGGGAGACGCACCAGACGTACCAGACGCACCAGACGCACCAGATGGAGAGATGGAGAGTAGAAAGTAGACAGAATTATGAACATATACTGTATA
>JBFRWR010000670.1:0-6076 GCA_051439685.1 Trichodesmium sp. | reverse complement strand
TTTGAAACAGCCCTGCCTCCACGGTCGGGGTTAGGGGTGGGTTCCCTACTTCACAGGGGTAGGTTTTTAACAAAGGGGTGAGTAATCACTTTTATTCAGTATAAAATTTCAATTCAATGTACCTTTTTATACGATAAATCCCTAAAAACTTCCCCCTCTCCCCACACTTCCCCCTCTTCCCACACTTATTTGACATCAAAGGTAAAAAACCTACCCTTGTAAGGGGTTCCTTACTCCCTACTCCCTCTCTTCTGAAGATATCTAAATAATAATTACTGATAAATGATAACTGAAACAACGGAGAGGGTGGGATTCGAACCCACGGAGACTTTCACCTCACTCGATTTCAAGTCGAGCGCATTCGACCACTCTGCCACCTCTCCTAAACAAGTCAAAATTTAAGATAAATTTTGATTTTAAGTTTATTATTTTAATATTTTGGCCAATAGCCAAACTATTTTTTATCTTTTCACATTTATTTATTATAGCACCTATACAGACTCAATAGCAAGTTTTGGTTCTTGATATAAGATTTCTTGAGAAATTATCTGTAAGTCATTGTCCAGCCAAGTCACGACAACCTCAGAAACAACACCATCTACCATAGAAACAATGGGAAAATTCCGTTTTTTCTGGTCTTCAGTTTCAATAATTCGTGGTACTCTTGCAGCATTAAGATATAAAGTTCCTTGAGAGTCCACATCAACACACTTACGCAAACGTTCTTTAGTATGGCGTAATCTATGGTGCATATGACCAAAAGTAACCAGAGAAATTTTCTTCCCTAAATTCCGAGATTTGACTATTGCATCGGTAAAATCTGGATCGCCAAAATCCCCACCAATAGGCTTCCAGTCACGCCCTACTGGGTCTTCAGGAGCATCTCCTAAACCAGTAGGTCCGTTGTGGCCAAGAAAAATCACATTTTCATACCCAGCATTTTGTACAGCTTTAACTATTAAATCAGTGGATTCTGCAAAATTATTGACCCCAAATCTTTCTCGATAAAAATCTTCATATTTCCATTCTGGACCCCCCCAAGTAAAAGGACGAGTCCCCACTACGGTCAAGGCCAATTCTGGGAAGTCCAGATAACTATAACCCACATGAGCTTCTCCAAATAAATCTATTTGCTGTTGGACTCTATCTTCTTGAGTTTGGTCATAAGGACATCTCTTTCTTCCCCAGTCTGTAGCTGTATACCAAGCATCGTGATTACCAAAAACTGCTGCTTTAGGGATATCAATAGCAGCGATCGCTTGAACTACTTCTACTTCTTCATTGCCAAAGTCTCCTACAAATAATACTAAATCTATTCCCAGATGTTTGAGGGCTATTTCATCTGCTAATTCCCACTGACTATGCACATCTCCGATAACGGCAATTTTAATCAATTTATTTTGATTATTGGTGATATTTACTGTCATATTTATTATTTTTTATCAAAGTTATTTTCTACTTATTAGTAATGACAACTATTCGGTATACTTAATATTAGATTTAATCGAATTATAGTCACTTGTCAAGAGTTAATCTGAAATAAATTTATCTGATTTTCAAATTTTCAACTTTTATTTTTGAGACTCAAAATTATGATATTAGATTTAAGAATACCATACCATTATGAATAATCAACAGCTAATTATTTTTACTCGCTATCCAGAACCAGGAAAAACTAAAACAAGATTAATACCTGCATTAGGAGCAGAAGGTGCAGCAAATCTGCAACGTCAAATGACTGAAAAAACTATCACAATAGCTCAGAAGTTATTTAATCTGATGTTATTATCTGTTGAAGTTAGATTTGCTGGTGGTAATTTAGAATTAATGAAAAATTGGTTAGGAGCTGATTTGAAATATCAAGAACAAGGTACAGGAGATTTAGGTGAACGGATAATTAGAGCATTTCAATCATCTTTTAATCAAGAGATGAATTATGTAGTAATTATTGGTATAGATTGCCCTAGTTTAACTTCTGAAATTATCTTAGAAGCTTTTACTAAAATCACTAATTTCGATTTAGTTATTGGTCCAGCAACAGATGGAGGTTATTATTTAATCGGTCTAAAAAAAATTATCCCAGAATTATTTCAAGGAATTAATTGGGGAACTTCAGAAGTTTTATCACAAACTGTAGCGATCGCTCAAAATCTTAACTTAGCTATTGAATATTTACCTCCATTATCTGATATTGATCGTCCAGAAGACTTAGAAAAGTTAGAATTATAAATTAATCAATATAAATCTAATTTTCATTAGCTTTTAAATTTTAGAAAGCATTTATAAAGTAAATCTTAGGGGGAAAATCTTACTTTTTGGTGGGTTACGGCGCACTTGAAATTACGAAAAATTACAGTCATATTTCAGCCTAACCCACCCTACTGGAGCGACACAGCTAAAATGGTGCAAATTTGTAGGGGCGGGTTTTCCCGTTAAATTAACGAGTTTAACCATTAGATCGAGTAAACCCGCCCCCAAATCTAACGCACACTCATTAGATGTGTCAGTCTACTACAAGAGCTTAAAGTTTTATAAATCGTCTTTTATCCTTTTTAATGGGAAAAAGTATATTTTTTTTATATTACTAACAAAAAAATTGATGCGTATTTCAATTATTATTCCTGTTTTAAATGAAGTTAGTACAATTGCCCAAACAATTTCTACAGCTCAAACAGCAAAAAACATAGAAATAATAGTGGTTGATGGTGGCAGTAATGATGGTACAATTGAACTTTTAAAATCCCTAAATCTTAAAGTTTTGACTGGTCTTCGTGGTCGTAGTATTCAAATGAATTGTGGAGCTAAAGTAGCAACAGGAAATATACTTTTATTTCTCCATGGAGATACCTTTTTACCATCAAATTATGACGAATTATTACAGGAAATTCTAGCTAAACCTGGAACTATTGCAGGTGCATTTGAGCTAGGTATTAGAGGGAAAAATAGAAATTTACGAATAGTAGAGAAAATAGTAAATTGGCGATCGCGGTATTTACAAATGCCCTATGGAGACCAAGGAATTTTTTTGCTTGCTCAAGTATTTGAAGAAATTGGTGGTTTTCCAGAAATACCAATTATGGAAGATTTTGAGTTGATCAGAAAGTTAAGAAAAAGAGGTAAAATTGGAATTGTATCTGCGCCAGTATTAACTTCAGGTCGTAGGTGGCAAAAATTAGGCATATTTAAAACTACGATTATTAATCAAGTAATAATTATTGCTTATTTACTTGGGATATCTCCAAAAATTTTAGTCAAGTTGTATCGTAGTTATTTTTAGTAGGAAATAGAAATCTTCATAATACTAAAATAGCCACCTCTGATGAAAAGGTGGCTACTGCAAATATGAAAAAACGAGCTAGCAAGCGTAATCCTGAACTAAAATAAGCGTTTAACTGAACCTTAGCCTAAACTAACTTTAATTATTACAAACTTATCAGGTAAAAATCAAGAGGTCTATTGCTATAACCCATTTTTTTTTGTAGTAATAATTTCCGTGATTTTACTTAAATTTTACCTATTGATAACCAAAATCTGGTTCTAAATTTGATTGTTGAGAAGCTGTTACTGCCAACTTATCACAACACTCATTTTCTCTATTTCCAGAATGACCTCGCACCCAACAAAATTCTACTTGATGGCGATCGCATAAATTTAATAACTTTTCCCATAGATCGGGATTCATTGCTTTATCTGTTTTATTTCGTTTCCAATTATTGGCTTGCCAACGTTTTGCCCAACCTTTGACAATAGCATCAACGATATATTTAGAGTCAGTATACAAGGTGACAATAGAGGGAAATTCTAGTGTTTCTAATCCTACTATTGTTGCCATTAATTCCATGCGATTATTAGTAGTTAATTGATAACCTCCAGATAACTCTTGGCGATTTTTGTCAGAGAGAATAACTATTCCATAACCACCAGGACCTGGGTTGCCACTGCAAGCACCATCAGTATAGATCGTAACTTCTGGTTTTTTTTCTGTCATTTACTTTCCTGTTTATATAAGTGAGTGTTTGACGCTGGCGTTAATTATACTTGGTTTATCTAGCTTTCACTGTTAATATGATAAACTGTTAACTATGATAATACCTTACCTAAAAAAATTAGCAGAAAATTATGATTGCTCAACCACAAAATAATCAAAAAATGACGGCGGAAGAATATCTAGAATGGGAAGCGAAACAGGAATTTCGCCATGAATATGTCGATGGAGAAATTTTAGCCATGACTGGAGGAAGTCTTCCCCATAATGATATTGCTATTAACTTTTGTATAGCTCTAAAACCCCATGTTCGTCAAAGAGGTTGTCGAGTTAATATGTCTGATGCTAAAGTTCAGGATGCTAAAAATAATCGTTATTTTTATCCAGATTTAGTTATTAGTTGTAATGCTGACGATTTAAAATCTCGTGACTTTATCCAACATCCTAGTGTAATTATTGAAGTTCTTTCTCCAAGTACAAAAGGGTACGACCGCGACGATAAGTTTAAATATTATCGTCAAATTGATAGTTTGCAAGAATATGTTTTAGTAGACTCAGAATCAATTTCTGTAGAGATTTTTCAACGCGGTGAGGGGAGAATGTGGCTTTATTCTGCATATACAGAGGGAGAAGATTTTACATTATCTAGTATTGAGTTTAATTGTTCTCTTGATGTTTTATACGAAGGGGTTAGTTTTGAAAATGAACAATAGTAGCAGTAGTAGTGCGTCTAGCTTGAGAATGTAAGTAAATTTCAGTAAATTCAGACCTCTCCCCCAACCCCTCTCCTCGCAGGAGAGGGGAGAAGAATTGTTAGTATCTGGACTTAGGTATTTTTGGGTTTTAAAGAATACATATTTAATACGTTATACTTTTGATTCACTACATATAATGTCTTGACGTAAGTCCTGAGTCTTACATTTTTCTAACATTTAAAACTCTTCTCCCCCTTCCCTTGCAGGGAAGGGGGCTGGGGGGTTAGGTTTTTTAGAGATGCACTAATAGTAAAAATTGCATGACTGCTTGGTTGTCCAGAGATATAATTGATTAATACCAATTTTAAGAGTTAATTTTATGAAAGCAATAATTAAATATTCTCTGGTGTGGGGAGCAACATTTATTAGTATCTGTGGGTTAACAGTGGGGATGGCGAAACCAGTAGTAGGGGAAATTAAGCCTGCTGTGGTAGCACAACAGTCTGGGGAATTCGAGGAATTTAAGCGACTTTTTCAACAGGCTGCTCAGTTATCAAAACAGGGGAAATATAGCGAAGCTATTCCACTATTAGAACGTGCCTTGGTTATTTTGGAAAATGCAGGTGGTTCTGAACACCCTGCTGCTGCAAAATTGATGAATATATTAGGTACGCACCATCATTACCAAGGGAATTACACAAAAGCCTTACCCCTATACCAAAGGTCTCTGGCAATTAGAGAGAAAGCATTAGGAGCTGACCATCCAGACGTTGCCCAAAGCCTCAACAACCTGGGAGAACTTTACCGTGTCCAAGGAAACTACACAGAAGCCTTACCCCTACACCAAAGGTCTCTGGCAATATTAGAGAAAGCATTAGGAGCTGAGCATCCAGATGTTGCCACTAGCCTCAATAACCTGGCATCACTCTACCAAGACCAAGGGAACTACAGTGAAGCCTTACCTCTAGAACAACGGTCTTTGGCAATCAGAGAGAAAGCATTAGGAGCAGATCATCCAGATGTTGCCAAAAGCCTCAATGGTCTGGCATCGCTCTACAGATATCAAGGAAATTACACAGAATCATTACTCCTATACCAAAGGTCTCTGGCAATCAGAGAGAAAGCATTAGGAGCAGATCATCCAGATGTTGCCAACAGCCTCAATGGTCTGGCAGAACTGTACTATTACCAAGGGAAGTACACAGAAGCCTTACCCCTATTGCAAAGGTCTCTGGCAATTAGTGAGAAAGCATTAGGAGCAGACCATCCATACATTGCCAGCAGCCTCAACAACCTGGGAGAATTTTACCGTGTCCAAGGAAACTACACAGAAGCTTTACCCCTATACCAAAGGTCTCTGGCAATTAGAGAGAAAGCATTAGGAACCGACCATCCA
>JBFRWR010000669.1:0-3044 GCA_051439685.1 Trichodesmium sp. | reverse complement strand
CCCCTTAAATTAATGAGTTTTCACATTTGATTAGATAAACCCGCCCCAAAATAAATACGCACTATTTTTAGATGTGTCCGTCCAGTAGGTTAGGTTAAGGAAGCAAAACCCAACCTACATTTTTACTTGAAATAATACCTAATACCTACAACCAAAAACCTTTTTTCAAAGTTTATGAATAAATCTGCACTCCCAAAAAATTATCTAGTAGCGCTCATTCTTGCGGGGGGAAAAAGTTCTCGGATGGGAAAAGATAAAGCGTTAATTTCTTGGGATAATATACCTATGTTAAAAAGGGTGTATCAAGTAGCAAGTAAATGTACAGAAAAAGTTTATCTTATTACTCCCTGGCCGGAAAAATATCAGTCAATTTTACCGGGAGAATGTGAATGGTTAACTGAGTTAAATTCTCAGGGACCTTTAGTTGCTTTTGCCCAAGGATTAACTCAAATTAATAGTAATTGGATTTTATTATTAGGATGTGATTTACCTTTGTTGAACTCAGATATTATGCAAAGTTGGGTAACTCAATTAAATCAGGTTTCTCCAGAAATTTTAGCTTTAGTTCCGCAAAAATCTGAAAATTGGGAACCATTATGTGGTTTCTATAGACAACAGATAAAAATAGAGTTAGAAAAATATATTAATCAAGGCGATCGCTCATTTCAAAAGTTACTTAGTCAAATTCCTGTTCAACCTTTATCTATTGATTCTGACACAGCCAAAATGTTGTTGAATTGTAATACTCCTTCAGATTTAGATTATAGGGATTTTGATAAAGATGAAATACACTCTTAATATCACTGTTCAACCGGACATGATATTATCTATTTCTTAAAGCTTGTATTACCCTTTCATATTCAGTATCAACTTTTAATAATAAATCCGTTCCTTCGGCAATCAAATCCGAGCCTGGTAAACCCATCAATTCTTCACAGAAATTAGCAAGATTTATCGCTCCAATCTTCGCACTATTCACTCCTAAACTTTGAGCTGCTTGTTGCAAATTTTCAGCAGAATTTATAGCAATTGCATTGAAAATTTCCTCTAGATAGTTATGAGAATTGTGCAAATAATCCTGAATCATTTTTGTGTCACTAATAGTATCTAAAACTGTTAAATCTAAAACTGAATCATATTCACTTGGATACTCAATATTATCAAGAGTTAAATTAGTAGAAAATTCAGGATTTTTGCTATGTTGAAAATTCCTTAAAGCTTGCTGAAATTGTTCATGCTCAATTTCTATTAGAGGAAAAATTTCTGCTGCTCCCATCGTCGTATTTTGTCGCCCTAAAGTTTCCAATTCCTCACATATTTTATTGACAGTAACTCCTCCGAGATTAGCACTACTAGAACGCATTGTATGAGCAGCCATGCGTAATTTATGCGGATCATTAGCAACAATTGCCTCTCGAATTTCGGCTAATTTATTAGCTCCAAAATAGATATAGTCGTTAATAATTTCATTTAAAAGTTCATTACCTCCAATATTTATAATAGACTCTAACATTGCTACATCTAACATTGACTTAGAACTTCTGAGCAAATCGTAATTAATACTATTACTTAAATGTTGATTAGTCTCAGTTAAATTAGGAGCAAAAATGTTTTGCCATGTTGATATATCTAAATTGATTTTGTGAGCTTTCTCTAGTGCTTTGACTAACTCTGGAATCTTAATCGGTTTAGCGAGCAAATCATCCATACCCACTTCTAAACATTGCTCTCGATCTTCTGACATCACATTGGCTGTAACAGCAATAATCAGCGGTGATAATTCACCAGACAATTTTTGACGGATTAGACGAGTCGCTTCCAAGCCATCCATTTCTGGCATTTGCATATCCATTAATACCACATCATAAGGTTGACGTCGCAAAGCCTCCAAAACCTCAATCCCATTTGCTGCCACATCTGCTCGGTATCCTAACTCCTGTAATTGCAGGAGAGCCACTTTTTGATTAACTACATTATCTTCAGCTAACAAGATTTTGAGGTTTTGTTCTAACTTAATTTCACACCCTGACACAGTAGACAAGTCGGTGAGATTAGTTGTTTCTCCTCTAAAAATCTTAATTACAGCTTGATAAAGAGAAGATATTCTGATTGGTTTATTCACAACTGCAGCAAAATTAATATCTTGACATTCTATAGGTAATTGATATTCATCCACAGAACCTAAAAGCAGCAAAGGTAAATCCTGAGTTGAAGTCTGTTGCAGAATTGTTCTGGCTAAACTACAGTCATTCATTCCAGACATCCATCGATCCAAAATTACTAGATCGAAATTAATTCCTTGGTTAATTAAATCAATAGCTGCTTCTCCAGACTCAACTGCCCAAGTTAACATTCCCCAAGACTCTCCTTGTGTAGATAGCATTTGTCGAGTCGTTCCATTATCATCTACAATTAGTAATCGTTTTTCAGCTAAATATTCCCGCGCTTCTGGATTAACCTCCCTTGTTTCTGGAGCAGATGGAGCAATTATAGTAAAGTAGAAAGTTGAACCTTTACCACATTCACTCTCAACCCAAATTTTCCCCCCCATTAATTCCGTTAATTTTTTGCTAATTGCTAAACCTAAACCAGTACCACCATAACTACGATTAATTGACGAATCAACTTGACTAAAAGACTTAAATAACCGATCCATTTTATCTGAAGCAATACCAATACCAGTATCTTGTACAGCAAATTGAATCTCATAAATTTGATTATCCCCAATTCCATTTACCAAAGATGCCTCTATATTCAGGTTTACCTCTCCTGCAGTAGTAAATTTAATCCCATTACTGAGCAAATTTACCAGAATTTGTCGTAGACGAGCCACATCTCCAATAAACATTAGAGGTGTATTTGGAGCGATCGCGTAAGCCAACTCTAGATTTTTCTCCCGCGCTCTGACAGCTAATAAGCTCAAAGCATCCTCAACGCAATGTTGTAAATCAAAACTTTGTTTTTCCAGCTCTACTTTTTGAGCATTAACCTTAGAGAAATCTAAAATATCATTAATTATAGTCAATAAACTATCCCCACTGGTA
>JBFRWR010000668.1:0-9017 GCA_051439685.1 Trichodesmium sp. | reverse complement strand
ATATAAAATCCGGTTATACAGTAATCGCAAAATTACTTTCTCTTAATATAGATGTTCTATATGGACGAATTGAAAAATTCATGCTCTATAATCTTTTCTTTCTCCTGACTCCTGACTCCTGACTCCTGACTCCTAGAGCGATACGATAAGTATTTAACCGGATTCTATATAATAGCTTGAATGGATAAAGATTTACAACGATTAAGTAAACGTTTATCACAGTAAATGGGGTGACATTCAAGGAAAAGCAACTTATCCATTAGTAGGAGAAAATGCTCAATAATGGGTTGATCGAACTCATCAAGAAGCAACTTATAACTTAAACATACTTATTAACAAAAGCTTCAGGAGTTAGGCACTCAAACTCTCCAGTTTTTTCGACAATAGCCTTAACTAATTTATAGTTTGCTGAGACAAAACATTGAGCTTTAGCTGTTTTAGCAGTTAAATAAACTCCTGCATCCTCTCTAGGAATATTGCCTGAATTTTTAATTATTTCTAGTTCATTTTCATCCAGTAGAACATAACAGACTTAAAAATCTTGCCAAATTTTATCGACTATTTCTCCACCCCAATCTTTATTTCGCAGACGTTTTGCCACTCGCAAAATTTCTTCAAGCAATATTTCTGAAATTACAACTTCAATTAATGAAGATTGTTTCATGCCTAAACCAGCCCATTGAAGACATCTAAATTCATTACTTTCTGGAGCAGCGAAACCAATAATATAAACATTAGTTTCAAAAAATATACGACTAGGATAAATAGTCATTTTTTTATTTAAAAGTATTATCAAATTCAATAACATTAATAACCAAAGAAAGAAGGTATGAGACCTCCTCTTTTAAAAGAAAATTCCATATTTCAAGCCTCTAGCTAAAGCCGATTGTACTGATAACTGATAACTGATAACTGTTAACTGAAATGGCGTTCTTGTGAAATTTCCTGTCTCACTTCTCGTACTAAATTAACTATATCCTCTCTTGATTTATACCCTGCCTCTGCTAAATCTTTAGCAAATTCTGACTGTAACTTTTCTATAGGCATTAAGGAATATCGAGCAGATTTATTTTTCCTAAGTTCAACTATCATTTTTTCAATTAAAATAATTTATTCAGAAACAGGAAGTTTTTTAGCTAAATTAAACACTTGTTCTAACATAATAATATTACCTCTTTCATTAATTGATAATTGATGATTGATAATTGATAATTACCTATCCATAAAAGGGATAGAATTGACACACAGGGGGAAAAAAAATATTTTTTTTCCTTGAAAGGGGAGGCTTTTAACCTCAATTATTTAATTAATAATTATTAATTATTAATTACCCGGTAAAAAATAATAACCCTGTAGGGACGTTTTGCTAACGCAAAGCTCCGCTAACGCTGCGCGACATGTTTGCGCAGCATTCCGGAACGGAAAACGCATTTTTGTTATGCAACGTCCCTACTTTGTGGTGTATTAACCAGAAAAAGTGCTGTTTCAATCTCCCCACACCTCCCACACTCCCAACCCTCCCCACACTCTTCTATTTAGCTGTCACCAATTCCGCTGGCAACCGCTTCAACGAAAGTCGCTCATTTTCCACATCCACAAAAATAGTGTCACCATCATTAAACTCACTCCGCAAAATACTTTTAGCAATTTGCGTTTCTAACTCCCGTTGAATTGCCCGCTTTAACGGTCTTGCACCATACACCGGGTCGTACCCAACGTCTGCCAAAAAGTTAACAGCAGCATCAGCAAGCTTCAATGACATCTTACGTTCAGCTAACCGCTTTTCTAAACGCAAAACTTGCAACCGCACAATTTCTTGTAACTCCTCCTTCTGCAACCCATGGAAAATAATAGTTTCATCAATACGGTTGAGAAATTCTGGGCGGAAAGCACCACGCAAAGCATCCATCACCCGATGCTGCATTTGCTCATAGTCATCAGTGACATCCAAAATATACTGAGAACCAATATTACTTGTCATAATAATCACGCTATTCTTAAAATCAACCGTGTGACCTTGAGCATCAGTAACGCGACCATCATCCAATATTTGCAACATAATATTAAACACATCCGGGTGCGCTTTTTCAATTTCATCAAACAAAATCACTGTATATGGGCGACGACGAATAGCTTCAGTTAACTGACCGCCCTCATCATAACCCACATATCCAGGAGGCGCTCCAATCAAACGAGATACAGCGTGTTTCTCCATGTACTCAGACATATCTATACGCACCATCGCATCTTCGGTGTCAAATAAATATGCTGCCAATGCTTTTCCTAACTCTGTTTTCCCCACACCAGTTGGACCTAAGAAAATAAAACTAGCAACTGGACGGTTGGGGTCTGCTAAACCTGCACGCGATCGCTGAATTGCATCAGAAACAGCAGTTACTGCTTCATTCTGACCAATAACTCGCTGATGTAACTCTGCTTCGAGATGTAAGAGTTTTTCTTTTTCTGACTCTACTAATTTGCTGATGGGAATACCAGTCCACTTAGAAATAATCTCAGCAATATCAGATTCTGTCACCTCTTCCCGTAACAAAGTTTGACCGCTGGTTTGAGTTGCTTCTAGTTTTGCTTCTGCTTCCTCTACTTGTTTTTGCAGGTTAATCAGTTTACCATATTTCAATTCAGCAGCACGGTTGAGGTCATAATTTCGTTCTGCTTGTTGAATCTCAATATTGATTTTATCCATCTCTTCCTTGAAACTCTGAATTTTGCCAATGATACCTTTTTCTGACTCCCACTGAGCATTAAGAGTGCGTTGCCCTTCTTTCAAATTTGCTAAATCTTTTTCTAGTCTTTCTAACCTTTCTTTAGAAGCAGCATCACTTTCTTTTTGCAGTGATAACTTCTCCATTTCTAGTTGCAGAATTTTGCGGTCAATTTCATCAAGTTCCTCTGGTTTGGAGGTAATTTCCATTTTCAGTTTAGCAGCAGCTTCATCTACTAAGTCGATCGCCTTATCTGGGAGGAAGCGATCGCTAATATATCGAGTAGACAAGGTAGCAGCAGCAACTAAGGAACTATCGGAAATTTTCACACCATGATGTACTTCATACCGTTCTTTGAGACCTCGTAAAATTGAGATAGCATCTTCTACACTGGGTTGATCGACATAAACTTGTTGGAAACGACGTTCTAAAGCAGCATCTTTTTCGATGTATTTACGGTACTCATCTAGAGTTGTCGCACCGATACATCTGAGTTCACCCCTAGCTAACATTGGTTTGAGCAAGTTCCCTGCATCCATTGCACCTTGGGTTGCACCTGCTCCGACAACGGTGTGAATTTCATCTATGAATAAAATGATTTTGCCGTCTGAGTCGGTGACTTCTTTGAGAACAGCTTTCAGACGTTCTTCAAATTCGCCTCTAAATTTAGCACCAGCAATTAAAGCACCCATATCTAGGGCGATTAGTTGGCGTTCTTTCAGAGACTGGGGAACATCTCCAGCAATTATCCGTTGTGCTAAACCTTCAGCGATCGCCGTTTTCCCGACTCCAGGTTCACCCATTAATACTGGATTATTTTTTGTACGACGACTGAGTATTTGAATGGTGCGTCTAATTTCGTCATCACGTCCAATAACGGGGTCGAGTTTACCTTCACGAGCAAATTCTGTTAAGTCGCGACCGTATTTTTCGAGAGCTTCGTATTTGCCTTCTGGATTTTTATCTGTTACTTTGTGATTACCTCTAACTTGGGAAATTGTTTCTTTGAGCTTTGCTTCATCTAGTTTAAACTCTTTATAGAGATTTTTGCCAAAGCGATCGTCTTTTAGGTAAGCTAGTATGAGATGTTCGATGGAAATGTATTCGTCTTTATATTCTTGGCGATATTTTTCCGCATTATCTAATAAGGTATCAAGACTGCGACCTAAATAAATATTATTAGGTGGATTTTTGACTTTTGCTTGACGGTTAATAAAAGTGTCTGTTTGTTGTTGTAATTTGGCAGTTGAGACACCTGCTTTGTTAAATAGACTGGTTGCTAGTCCATTTTGTTCTAACAAAGCTTTCATTAGATGTTCACTTTCAATTTGTTGATTTTGGGCTGTTTTAGCCATGTCAGGGGTACGGGATATTGCTTCCCAAGCTTTTTCTGTAAATTGGTTAGGATTATTTGGTTGCATAATTTTTTGTTTTTTTGATTTTTTGTATATATGTTTTTGTTTAATTTTAACTTGTATAACTGAATAAATTTTAGTAGAAAAAACCGTTGTTTTTTATTGGGTATTCAACATTTTGAATAAGGAAGACAGAATAATTATTGCTCTGCTGATTAAATCCAAAAGTTTTTATATATAAAGGTTATAGCCTTTTTCAATCCCGAAAAAGTGTAACTTTTCCCTTCTTAACTACCAAAAAGTTAGGATTTTAGGCAGACTAAGGGTAGAAAAATCTAGGAACAATTATTGCTCTTATCTTCCCATCCTTCCCACACTTCCCACACTCCCCACCCTCCTCACACTCTGCTCCCTAATTAAGAACGCTTAAATCCTCTATATAGCAATATAATTTGAATTGTGAGATATTGAAAATTTTTAGGGAACAGGGAACGGGACACAGGGAACAGAAAAGAAGAAAAAAATGTATTTTCTAAGTATGATCAATGCTATATTCCATACTTTTAAGAAATATCTCAATTCTCACATCTGATTCGGTGATTGCTATAGATTGTAATATTTTTGTGGCAGTTAGGAATCAGCGGAACCCAATTATCGATTATCAATTATCCATTATCCATTATTAATTATTAATTAGATCATTACTCTTTCTGGGAAGCAAACAGTAAATGTAGAACCTTTTCCTGATTTACTTTTAACGTAAATTCTCGCCCCCATTCTCTCACATAAACGTTGACATATTGCTAACCCTAAACCTGTACCACCATACTTGCGAGTTGTGGAAGCATCTGCTTGGGTAAAAGGTTTGAATATGTGTTCTAACTGTTCTGGTGTCATCCCAATACCAGTATCGCTAACCCTAAAAACTATGTAATTACATGAATTGTTAAACAACTGCGAATTTGCATTTCGAGATTTTTTTAGCTTCTTATTATTTAATCTTTCTACGCTGAGTGTAATTACACCATCTTCTGTGAATTTAGCTGCATTACCTAATAAATTGATTAATACTTGTCTGACTTTTGGCATATCTGCATACATTGTACCCAGATTTTCTCCTACGAGTAATTTAAAGATATTACGATTTTTTTCAGTCAGATTTTTAGCTGTACCAACCACATCTTGAATCAGTTTATTTACATCAATACTTTCTAAATAAAGGGTAACTTGACCTGCTTCAATTTTGGAAATATCTAAGATATCACTAATCATTTCTAACAGGTGTTTACCTGCTACTCTAATTCTTTCTAAATCAGAAGTGAAATCTTCATATCCTTCTTCTAAAGCTTCTTCATAAAGAATTTCACTATACCCAATAATTGCATTTAAAGGTGTTCGTAATTCGTGACTCATAGTAGCTAAAAAAGCACTTTTGGAACGGTTTGCTGCTTCGGCTTTAAGTTTAGCTTCCTGCAGTTGTTCTGTGTATTCTGCTACTTTACCAATTAATTGATTAAGAGATAGTTTTAATTCTCCTACTTCATCATCTGTGGTTACTGGTAATTGTAGTTCAAAGTTAGCTTCTTCTGTTACTTGTTTGGTAATTTGGGTTATTCCTTTTAATGAATTTACGATCGCTTTACTGGTATAGATAGACATAATTACTACAATGATTATGGATAGTAATAGACTACCTATTAATATTTTTATTCCTAATGTTTCTGCTGTTTGATAATCTTTAAATCCTTGTTCTACTTTTTGATTTGCTAGTATTGCTAATTGTTCTGATTCTTGTGATAATTTTTCTAGTTTTATTCTAATTTCATTATTAATAATTTTGCTCAATGATGGAACTGATGAATTATCTACTTTTGTTGTAGTTGGTATTTGTTTAATTTCTTGAGCTAAATTTTCTAACTGCTTAATATAAACTGCAACAGGGTTGAAATATGTTTCGATAAATTTTTGCTGCTGCTGATTGTAATTATTTGTCTGGATACTTTGATTTTCAGTTTCTGATACTGACTTTAGTTGTTGAAAAAGTGTATTAACCTCATAAAAACTTGATAATTCTTGAGATATTTTTCTTTCTAAAACTTTCCTATTATTAATTAATCCGGGTAACTCTCTCTGAATAATACTAATATTTAATACTTTGTTTGTAATTTTTGTGAGTAAGTCTACTTCTGCTTGAGCTTGTTCTATTTGTACTTTAATCTGATGTTTATTCTTTAGTTCCCAGATTCGCCCAGTTAAGACTCCTATAGCAGCAATACCTATTACTAGAGCATAGCCAAAGCCTATTCTTTTTCTAATTCCTATGCTATTAGCCATACTATTAGCCAAATTTTTTGATCCAGTTTTTTGCCGGAGCATAGATTGTTTTTCTGATATGGAAGTTAATGACATCTGTGCTGGTATTCCTTGGCCATAATCATATAGGTATCTTTCATTTTAATTTAGTATTTAGAATGACCCGTTTTATAGAAATTATTTGCTCGCTATACTATTCAGAGTTCATACTTAATACAAGATAATTTTTACCCTTTACCATGAGATGCACTTTTTAGCAATACCCTGACCCACTATAAATTTGTTACCAATAAATTATTGAGGGTAAATTTTATTTACTACTTAAGTTTATTTCTAACATATTTCCAGATAATTTAGCAAATTGGCCTTGTTTCAGTCTTGATTATATTTTTGTTTGTTCTTGTAGCAATCACCACAAATAATGCTAGGATTATTAATTACTTTGATGATTCAGTAATTAGTACAAGTTCACAACTTTATTGGTTTCTATTAGTTGGTTAGTTTATATTATTCTTATTTTTACTGCTTCTCTTCTCATACCAGCCTTTCATATTTTGTTATTCTGTTTTAAGATCAAGGTAGAAAAGTTTTGGAAATTTAGTATTAGCTAGGTCAAAATCAAAAATCAGGACTTAGGAATTGCAGTTAATAGTATTTTTAGTCCTTGCTCTTGCAGCACAATAAAATTAATTCTGGATTTGATTACGGAAGTACGAATTACATTAATCATATAGAGCAACAAATTTTAGAAACTGATACTCGGATTTTTTAACTAATAAAAAATTGTTCAACAATTAATAATCACTTTCTCAAGGATTTTTTTTCTTTTTTCTCCATCAATGGATAGACTCTATACCTTAATTTTTTGCTAATAATTTGGATAATTTAGGAGAAAATTCAATATTTACTTTCAATAATTTTTGGTTTATTCTTGGCAAAACTTAAATAGATATAATTCTTCTGGCAGCTCAGATGCTACATCTAGCTCAACACTTTCACGCACAAATAGAGCCATCCCAAATTCACATTTTTCGGTTGAACATTTATCTGGTCTCGCAGTAATTCGATAATCACTATTTTCAGTCGGAGTAAAAGATATTACTGGTACACCATCCTGTTTTTGATCTTTGTCAATTTTGTCACCTTGTTTATTTTCCAGGGTTAAATTTAAGCCACTACAATTATCATCACATACTCCTAAAATAGTGTAGGATACATCAGAAGATAATTTGGCAGTAAAGGGAACTTCTACTCTCTCTTTGACTTTGCCAATTAGTGGCCAAAATACTAATTTATTGCCTGCTCTTTCTTGTTCTTCTACTGTATCTTTCAATTTACAGATTACTTGCTCTTGTTCAAAACTGAGTTCTATACTGGCAGCAGTTCCAATCATTCCACTGGCTAATACAAAACTAACTCCACCTAAAACTAATTTTTTGGTATCCATTGATTTACCCAAAGAAAAATTTTTAGTCAACTACAGTCAGGAGTCTAACATAACAATAGGGAATAGGGAAGATGGGGAGCGTGGAGAGTATATAATCCATTTGATATAGCGGTACGCGCGAGGGAATAGGGAATAGGGAATAGTAAATTGTCAAAGGATTTTTCCTGCGGAAAAGCTCGGCTAACAGGATTTATAAATGTCCTAATTTTGGCTTTGACTGCTATATCTTTAATCAATTGATTTTCCTTTCTACAACCTGAGCGATATAGCTGCTACTAGATTCTACCTTTGATGTTGCGCTGGAGTTCTATTCTACTTGAAACAATACTACTTTTTGTTGAATAAAAAATCATGCGTATGGACGAACGACCCCAGCTATTTATTATCATATCATACTTCTTGTGAGAATACAACCGAAAATCTTTTGACGCGCCGATTTTTTCATAAGCTTCAGAAAATGAAAATATTTCTGGTTTTCCACTGAGGAGCCATGGATGGAAAGATTTGATTAGGGAAAAACACCATTAAATAAGGTTTGCTGAAAAAGTATTTTTTAAGAAGTCGGGGAGTGGGGAGTAGGGGAGTAATTTTTTTGCTCAACTATGCACCTAAAATCCGCTCCTTTTTGAGCATTAAGAGCTGAAAACTAGGTACTTGTTCCCGACCTAAAAATGCACCTTATTTGTTGTCAATGCTTTTAGATTTAATCAGCAAGTCCTAAGTAGAGGGTGATAAATTTTTCCTTTATTTCTCAAATTGTAAATTAGTGCCAAAGTTAGTTATATTAATGGCTTAAGGGATTTTCTTGCTCAATATTTAAGGTCTTCTTTTTAGCTTGATCTACTTACATATATTTTATGGAAGCTTCACCGGATAAAAATTTTAACTGATAACTGAAGAGAGTTTATTTAGTTTCCATCCAATTTTTACCTCCATGAATATCTAGGATTAAAGGTACTTTGATAATTAATAATTGATGGGTAAGAGAAATGGGATATGAGGGGATAAAGAATCAGCCAAAAATATTTATCTGAAATTAATTAGCTGATAACTGATAACTAATAACTAAACAGATTTTATTTAGTTTCCATCCAATTTTTACCTCCATGAATATCTATGATTAAAGGTACTTTGATAATTAATAATTAGGGTTTGCTGAAAAAAGCAGAGTGTAGGGAG
>JBFRWR010000667.1:0-15232 GCA_051439685.1 Trichodesmium sp. | reverse complement strand
ATATTTTCCTGATAATCTGACTCCAGAGAAAGGTCATAGTGTAGGAGCCAGACAGTATAAATACCTACCAAGCTACTAATTTTTATACTACTTTTAATGTTACAAATTGACGTGCGGAAGGTGAGTTTTAATATCCTCTGACTAAGGTGGATTTAGTATAACCTAGTAAAATGTAACTTTTGAGAATTCCTGAATATTTATTTGATACTTTTTCAAAAGATTAAAACAAATTTCCAACAAAGCTTTTTCCCCCATCTCCGCTTCCCTGTGTCTGCGTATCTCCGTATCTCCGTGTCCTACCCCCCAACCAATTTTTTTAGCAAAACCTATTTAAACCCCGTCCTTAAGCGCAGGTTATTCTTGCGCTCTTGCTGAGTGCTAATAGCTGAATGCTGACATCAGAAAAGTGAGATAATTATTGGTTTAACTATCAAGATAATTCATAACTTGAAAGTTGCCAAAAGATATTTTATATTCTTGATTTTACACTAGACAAAAGATATTTTAGCCAGGAAACTAACCTTAGAAGATAAAAATTAATGACAACCAATTAGAAATAATATTACCAGTCAATATCCATAGAAAGGTTGATAGTCATTTGTTCATTTCCAGGAGGAACTGCTGTGATACAAGCACAAATAATTTGACCACCATCAATTTCTACTTCGCAAGCATGACAAGAACCCATTAAGCAACCAGTAGGAATAGTTACTCCAGCACGTTCAGCTACTTCTAGAAAAGGTTCTCCCACCTCAGCATCAACAGTAATATTATCTGGCAAGAAAAGTATTTTCATATATTATTTTCAAAAGTTACAGCAATTATTAGCTTCTGATATTTGAATACTTTCAGATAAAACCCGCCCCTACATATTTGCTAAAGTTTAATTCAATATAGGTTTCAAATCTAAGTGAGAATTTACTTGATCTGTAATTGAATCTAAAAGTATTTCTCGTTCTTCTCTATAATCAGCAATACCAGTTGGTAAACCCTCTAACCCCCTTTTTTTCCGCAAGAGATTTAACCAAGAACGACGCCAGGGACCATTATCAAAAACACCATGTAAATAGTTACCCCATACAGATTGATAATTATTGACAAATCCTAAATCATAATCATTAAATAAAGGCTTAACTATATCTGGTTTTGTCACTCTAGTTCTACCCTGATGAATTTCATAACCGATTACTGGTAAACTACCTAAAGGGTAATTAGCAATAACTTGTCGCTGACGAGCAATTTTTTGGGGAGTAATTACAGTTCTTAATGGTAATAAACCCAGTCCTGGATATTCTCCTCTTAGTCCTTCTAAACCTTGAGAATCAACTAAAACTTCACCAAGAATTTGAAAACCAGCACAAATTCCCATAACTGTACCACCAGAAGCTTGATAATTTTTGATAGCTTCTGCCATGCCACTTTTTTGTAATACTAATAAATCACTAATAGTAGTTTTAGAACCAGGAATAATTATTGCATCAGGATAACCTAAATCATCACCAGGATAAAAATATTTAATCTGAACGCTAGACTCAGAATCTAAAGGATCAAAATCAGTAAAATTAGATATTCTGGGTAATCTAATAATACCAATTGTTAAGTCAGTTTTAGACTTAGTAGAACGTTGGTCTAAAATACTTAAAGAATCTTCAGCAGGAAAGGCTTCATTAATCCAAGGAATTACACCAATAACAGGAATTTTAGTTCTTTCTTCTAACCATTCAATACCTGAATCTAAGAGAGACTTTTGCCCTCTAAATTTATTAATTATGATTCCTTTAATCAAATCTCTTTCTTCTGGTTCTAGTAGTTCTAATGTGCCAATAATATGAGCAAAAGCACCACCTCGATCAATATCAACTACTAAAATTGTAGAGGCATTCAAATATCTAGCTACTCGCATATTAGTTAAATCTCTATGCTTGAGATTTATTTCAGCCGGGCTACCTGCGCCTTCACATACAATAATATCAAATTCTTGAGATAGAAGTTCTAAAGATATTTTGATAGCCTGCCAACCAATATCAAAATATTGCTGATAATAATCTGCAGCTCCTACCGTCCCTACTGCTTTTCCCTTGATAATAACTTGGGAAGTCATGTCTCCTTGAGGTTTTAATAAAATAGGATTCATTTCTATCCCAGGGGTAACACCTGCTGCCCAAGCTTGTACTGCTTGAGCATAACCTATTTCTCCTCCAGTAGATGTTACATAGGAGTTCAAAGCCATATTTTGCCCTTTGAAAGGAGTGACTCTCCAGCCCCGACGTGATAAAATTCTACAGATAGCTGCTGTGATTAGAGATTTTCCTGCATGGGAAGTAGTTCCCACTACCATAATTGCTTTCATCGCTTTTTTCGATTATCAACAATAAATCAAAGTAATAATTTTCTATCTGCACCCTGTTAATATATAGCCTATTTTTGAGTTAAATTATTTATTTTTGTTTATTAACTAATTATTTTGGTAAGTTATTGATATTTATTTAGGAATTAACCAATTTATACCAATTTTACAGCAGATTATAAGTATTCAAAAAAACTGTGAATTAAAGGTATTTAACCCTCTCAAACTGTACCTTGCACTTGATCAAATCTGCTGTATTTAAGGTTGCACAAAATTATTAACTAATAAATCAATAAATTAATTTTTTATTCTCGCTCTATACTCAATTGTTAATAGACTTTTATTATCTGGAAATTCATATTAATTGCATTATATAATCATCAAACTTTTAATTTAGATTCAATAAATTCAACTTCTATTAAGTATGTTGGCAGAAATAAACCAAACTATCTAACAGAATGTAAACTTAACTCAAAAAGGCTATTTAGTTGGAATTTAAACTCATTTACAAAACTAAATATAGTGATGTTTTTCTAAGCCGACTTACTTATTGAAAAATTAAACACAGTTAAATTTTAACTCATCTAAATAGGAAGTTTAAACCAACGATTAATAAAATTATAAAAGCGATCGCTGATGAGAGGTTGTGGCCAATTTGGCTTTCCAGCATATTTTTTAACTAACTGATGACCTAAAGGAGTGAGACGAAAACTATCTGTAATTCCTTGTCCATCAACTTCCCGCCTTAATACACCTACCTGGATTAACCACATTAGATAATCTTCAATACCTAATTCTGACAACGGGAATTTTGTGTAGCCATTTTTTAAACCTGCATCAGAAGCTATTGATTTTAATCCGACACTTTCAGAAGACATTGCCATGAATAATTTTAGATTAAAGGGGCTACAACAAAGAGCTACTTCTGCCCTTTTTTCAGTATTAGTAGAGTATTGGAGTGATATTAAGTTTTGATTTGGAGATTTTATAGAGGTCATATTAATTTTTTATATCCAGAATTTATATTTTCAAGTTAACAAAAATTATAAGCTTAGAGCAAAAACAAATATTTTTTTGTTTTCAATTTTTCTGACACACCATACAAACAAATAGACCATATTTGAGGTATGTGAGATACAAATATTAAAGCTCAAACCTTTGTAGCATAGGCATCTTAACTGTAACAGGCGTATATCATACCGTTTCACTAAAGTCAGAAGTGAGAAGTTAGAAGTCAGAAGTTAGATTTGAACGACTAAAAACTTTTCGGTGGGCGACATGAAAGACAAGACAATAGTTTCAGGCAATTATTTGAGATTTAAAGGAGCGAAACTATTTGTCACATCCTTAAAGTGAATTGGTATCACTTAGAGGAAATCCGTTATATAGCTATATATTAGATGTTATCTAAAATCCAATCAAAGATTACATTACACAAAGCAACATAACTTAGGAATTAATTTTTTCTAATCATAGACTACATAAAATTAGTTCGGAACAGATTTGAAAGTAAGAACTTTTCAAGGATCAAACAATCTCTTAAAATAAAAAATAAAAAGAATGTAAAGTTAATTAAGGGTATGCTCTGAAGGTCAACCTCTAAACAGCTAGAACTTATTAAGACCTTTGGACAAATTACCATAGGTTATAAGTAATGGCGTTTAAATTAGCATTGCCCAGTAAAAAATTGTTGTGAAGCAGTAACTATGCTGCATATAAAGTCCCAATAGCAATTTGTGACTTTTGTCTAAAATTTTAAGGAGAAAAAGGGAATCTATGGCATTATCTGTTGGCACTAAAGCACCTGAGTTCACAGTAAAAGATACTAACGGCAATACTGTTTCTTTATCTGAGTTTGCTGGAAAAACAGTAGTTATGTATTTTTATCCTAAAGATGATACTCCTGGTTGCACCAAGGAAGCTCAAAGTTTCCGAGATAACTACGCTGAATATCAAGGCAAAGATATGGTGGTTCTTGGTGTAAGTATGGATGATGAAGCTTCCCACAAAGCTTTCACTGAGAAATACGGTTTACCATTCCAATTATTAGCAGATGTTGATGGCGCTATAACTAAAGCTTACGATGTTGAAGGTGGTGGATATTCTAAGCGCGTTACTTATATTATTGACGCTGAAGGGAAAATTTCTCACGTTGATGACAAGGTGAAAACTGATAGTCATGCTCAAGATATTTTAGCCGTCATTGGTACAAAATAGTATTGTGCTAATTTAGTATCATGCTAATTTAATCTTAGTCATTTAGTAGGGGTTTGGTCTTCAAACCCTTATTTTTTTATCTGGCTTTCATTTTATGTTCCGATTATTTTCCGATACTATTATGATTATCAATTTTCAGTATATAATAGGTAATATAATCTCTGTTTAACAGTTACAAATAATTATAGAGGAATTAAAAAATTAAGTTATTTTTCAGGAAAAAATTAAGATGAAAAAGAATATTTTGGGAGTAACTAATATTGTGTTACTAACGTCATAATTTCATAAGTTATAACTAATATTTTAGCGACTTAAATCTTTAGTTTGACTTGTTGAGTTTATCGAGAATAAAACTATAAGAATCCGCGCAAAGGTTGCTACAAATCAAAAAGTAGATAAAAAAGTTGAAACTCCTACCTGTTCCCTCTTCCCTGTTCCCTGTTCCCTAAAACTCAGCACGATTTTTGCCAGAAATAAAATGGGATTGCTATATATATTTATTGGTGGGTCTGATATAGATGGGTATGGGTAGATTTTATTAGAAATAAATAGGGGAATTAACCCATAACCTTACTTGCTTAACCTTAATATTATCAATTTGTCGATCGCTGCTCCCCATAACTTACAGCACTTTTGAAGATAGTGAGCTACATTTCAAAATTAATCTTTACTATTCCTACCCCCATACGGGCGATTTCCGTTCCGGAATACTTTCCTACAACCATAAAATTTTGTACCTCATCAACTAGAAAACTCCTGTAAGGTATTCAACCAAAATAAAATTAGCCCCTACTCTAGAAGGAATAGAGAAAATAGGGGCAATTGAGAATATTTGATGAGACACTTTTTAAACTAGGGCAAACTTTAGCAACTTTTAGGCGATCGCCGACTCTTCAGTACGAGCAAAAATCATTCTACCAGCAGAAGTTTGTAAAGAGCTAGTCACAATTACCCGCACCTCATCACCAACATATCCACTACCTGACTCAACAACCACCATTGTACCGTCATCGAGATAGCCAATACCTTGAGATGGTTCCTTACCTTCTTTGCGGATTTTAATTTCAATAGTATCACCAGGTAAATAAGTAGGACGCATTGCCTGAGTTAGATCATTAATATTTAGTACAGGAACTTTTTGTAAACTTGCAACTTTAGACAAATTATAATCATTAGTCAGCAAAGTACCATTAATTTCCATACCAAAACGAATCAACTTACCATCCACAGTAGAAATTTCTTCATAGTCTGCAAAATGGATTTGAATTTGATCTGGGTAAATATCTTTCAACCTATTTAATATATCTAAACCCCTTCTACCTCTAACTCTTTTTTGATCGTTAGAAGCATCAGCTATAAGTTGAAGTTCATCCAGAACAAATTGTGGTACAAGAATTTGACCTTCTAGAAAACCGGTTTCCAGTAAATTTTCTATCCTGCCATCAATAATACAGCTAGTATCCAAAATTTTCGTACTAGCAGGTTTAAGAGTACCTTCTGCGACTAATACTGCATCTAAACTATGAGGATTAATTAGTCTTAAAAAACCACGACCATGAGTATCAGCAACGTTAACTCCTGTAAAGCCTAACATTACACTGCCTAAAACTGCCACAAGAGGTTTAATAAAAGTAAACTCCTGGGGTATTGGCAGTAAAAATAGTGGAGCTAGCATTAAATTAGCTACCAATAGTCCCATGACTAAACCTATTGCCCTAGTTAATAATATGTCAACTGGCATCTGACTAACTTTTGCTTCCAGTCGCCGATATGTGGTTTGAAATACTAATCCTACTACAAATCCAATTAAGGAGGTGAAGGCAGATAATACTGAACGTAAACCTTCAATATTGGTAACTTGTAGTAATACATTTGGAGGTAATAGTTCTATGCTATAGAATCCTATTCCTGCTCCAGCAAGTACAAATGAAATGATAATGATTGCGTTAAGCATTGTTTTAGTCTGAATATATATAAATTTAAGAGGATTTCTCCAGGAGATACTCAGCAATTATGATTGAGAGTCATAATTTCTGAGCAGCTCAATGTTGCTTATATTATATCTTTACAGTTAATCATCCATTTTGTACGGTTCTATTTTTCTCAGGTTCCCAAACTCATCAGATTCTTGAAGCTAATCATAATTAGATTGTTCCTCTGAAGTTAATCCTCAAGTATAAAATCTATCTTACAAATCAAGCAGTGTGATTATTATTACTTTGATTCTCGTCAAAGTATCCTTAAATTCTGAATGTTAACTGAGGATTACTATGAGGTAGTGGATCAGCAATGTGTAGGAACAGTAAGTATGGCTGGCCAATATAATCTCAAAGCATTGATAGATAAAGGTTAAGCCCCCACATGGGAGGGAAAAAAGTGCAAGTTTTTCAGCCTTTAAGACTAAAAATTTAGGACGGGTGGCAAGACTTGCACAATAAAGATACAGCTACAATTATTCATCCAAATCTTCGGAGGTCTTCCCGCACTTCCCAAACTTCCCAAACTTCCTTGACGCACTACCTACTATGAAATACCTAAGTATTCAGAATATTTTTTGGTAGTGCATCAGCAAAGTGTGGGATTAAGTCGCGTAGGGCTGGTAAATATAATCTCAAAGTATTGATAGATAAAGGTTAAGCCCCCACATGGGAGGGAAAAAAGTGCAAATTTTTCAGCCTTTAAGACTAAAAATTGAGGACTGGGACTAGACAGTTCCCAAAAAGACAAAGCTACAATTATTCCTCCAAATGTTCGGACGTCTTTCCACACTTCCCACACTCCCCACCCTCCCCACATTTCCTTGAGGCACTACCTATTTTTTTTACTTAGCACTTAAGTAATATTTCTATATTTTAGAATAATTTATTTTTAAATTGACTTTAATAATATTCCTAATTAAATTCATAATTGTTTAAGATAGTTTTATAAACAATATAATTTGTAACTTTTTGGAATAGTGAAAAGGCCAGTCGGCAATTACTGCATTCCTAGATCGGCTTATGTCCATATCCCATTTTGCCGACGGCGATGCTATTACTGTGATTTTCCGATCTCTGTAGTGGGTGATAATAAAAAAGGTGATAATTATTCTCCAATTCAAGAATATGTCGAGGTAATTTGTGAAGAAATAAATATTACACAGTCTTTCTCTCAACCCTTAGAAACTATTTTCTTTGGCGGTGGTACTCCCTCTTTGTTATCAGTGGCTCAATTAAGTCGGATTTTAGATACCCTGGAACAAAAATTGGGAATTGTGGCCAATGCTGAAATTTCTATGGAAATGGATCCCGGAACTTTTGACTTGGAACAAGTAAAAGGATATAAGTCCCTGGGAGTAAATCGAATTAGTCTCGGAGTACAAGCATTTCAAGAAGATTTATTACAGCTTTGTGGGCGATCGCATAATGTCTCAGAGATTTATCAAGCAGTGGACACATTGCATCAAGCACAAATTGTTAATTTCAGTATCGATTTAATTTCAGGACTGCCACATCAAACTTTAGAACAATGGCAAACTTCTTTAGAAATGGGAATAGCTATTTCCCCGACTCATATCTCCAGTTATGACCTTGTAGTGGAACCTGTTACAGCTTTTGGACGTTCCTATGAACCAGGTAATTATCCTTTACCGACAGATGAGACATCGGCCCAAATGTATCGAATGGCACAGCAATTGATATCAAATTCAGGATATGAACATTATGAGATATCTAATTACGCCAAGCCGGATTATCAGTGTCGCCATAATCGAGTTTACTGGGAAAATCGCCCTTATTATGGCTTTGGTATGGGTGCAACAAGTTATGTGGCAGGGGAAAGATTTACGAGACCCCGCACACGGAAAGAATATTATCAATGGGTGCCATCGTTTCAAGTTCATAGTTTACAAAATCAGGGTATTGATCAATCGAATAATTCTACAGAAACAAATCAGGACTATTTGTTAGAAACACTGATGTTAAGATTCCGCTTGGTAGAAGGGGTGAATCTATCAAAATTATCTCAGCAGTTTGGTCAAAAAACTGTAGAAAAAATATTAATTTATCTGCAACCCTATCAAAAATTAGGGTGGGTAGAATTTCTCAATCCAAAAGGTATAGTAACCCCTTTTTCAAATAACCCGAAACTTCCTGTAGATGGATATTTGAAATTGACTGATCCTGAAGGTTTTTTGTTCTCCAATACTATTTTATCAACGCTATTTAGTAAGCTAAGTAATTCTATCAGTATGTAACAATAAAAAACTGGGTATTTTTACTGATGAAATAACTGCTTTTAATATGGACAGCTTAAACTAAATTAATTTTCTTCAACAAAAGTAATTATAAATATGCTTAAGCGATCCCTATTCGTTTATAATAATGTTATTGGCACTCAAAAATATCAAGTTCAGTTGGGTTGCTAATCGGCAGCAATACTTAGAGGGAAAAAATTGTGACTATAGCACTAGATAGACTACCAAAAAAACAAGGTCAAAAAATTCTATGTTTTTATGTGAATACTAATCGCAAGATGCAGATTGCTAGAATTAGTAATGTTAAAAATGAATATTGGGAACGCGCTGTTTTTCCTGGAGAACGCTTTCTATTTGAAGCAATTCCAGAAGCAGAATTAGAAATTCATCAAACCGTAGAAAATGGTGAAATTAGATGTGAACGTTTTTTATGTAAAAGCTTGAAAGTTGATGAATAAGTAATAGCTAAAAATACTTAAAAATGAGTTTGATTTAGTAAATTAGATTAGTTAGTGATTGATATCTTTTTGATATTGATTGCTAACTAATATTTTGTAGATAAACAAAATTAAATTGTCAAAAATTAAATAGGGTTTGCTGAATAAAGTATTTTGGTAGGGGTAGGAGACAGGAGACAGGAGAAATGGAAATTATAGAGCAAGTAGTCGTAAAAATTGTCCCAAGATTTTTCTGGCATAATCATCCTCAAATACTAGCTTTTTGCAGCTCTATAGACCGAAACAAGCGCACTTTTTTTAGACAAAAAAAGGCTGAAATCAATATCTATCAGTGCTTTGAGATATAAAGGCTTTAGCCTTTTGATATCGAAAAAATTAAGGAAAAATTATTCCGGCTAACTCCTCTATGATTCCTATTTTTTCTGACTTCCCCTCCACGGTCGGGGTTAGGGTTGGGTTGACTCCTGACTCCTGACTCCTACCCTCACCCATAATATAGAATCCAGGTAATTATTGCTCTGCTGATTAAATCTAAAAGTCTTTATATGTAAAGGTTATAGTCTTTTTTTATCCAGAAAAAGTGCAACAATTCTTGCTCAAACTATCAAAAAGTCAGGATTTTAGGCAAACCAAGGGTAGAAAAATCTCCGAACAATTATTCCTCTGATGTTCTCTGTCTCCCCACCCTCCCCACACTTCCCACACGAACCAACTTCCCACCCTCCCTACACTATACTTTTTTCAGCAAACCCTAATTAGTTATCGTATCGCCCTCCGAGTCAGGAGAAACGGAGACGCGGAGACGTGGAGAAAGAAAAAATTTGTATTCAATATAACATTTGTCTTAACACGAAGTAATCAGTGCAATTACTGTATAACCGGATTTTATATAAGACTTTTTTAGCAAACCCTAAGTACAAAATTTGAAGATATGACAACTGTTTTGAGGTGAGGAAACTCCATAATCAAAGCTAAAAACCTTGTCGGGAGTTTCTCTGGAAAGTCAGTAGTCTAGTCAAATAAAAACTGCTGTAAAAATAATTGAACCATTAATTCAATCAGTAGCAGCGAGTGTACTGAATTTATCACCTTACTCAACAGACTTTAGTCTCATAGAATGATGGGGTTCATAACTCAAAAGTTTTTTGCGTCGGTTTAAATCTACCACAGCAAAGATCGTCGATATAAGACTTGCTACTGCACTCTTATGATTAGATACTAACTACGCTTCTAAAACTATTGCCACTTTATCCCAGAAACCTGGAATACCCTGTATATGAATCAAAGAATTATCTAAGAGACTGTTTGTAAAAGGAATCTTAAATCTATGTGTGGGGTAGGTTTTACTGAAGCAAAATGTTTTGCATTCTGCACAGCATTCCCCAGAAAAGCTGTGCAAACGCTTTTTCCTGCGGAATCCTCTGCAAAAATGTTGCGGAGCATTAACATTTGCGGTAGCATTCCGTTAGGAAAGTTGTGCGCTAGCTAAACCGACATGAATACCGAGCATTTTGTCAGGAAAAAGACAGCGATACTTAGGGATTCCTGATTAAATATCACAGCATTTACAGATCAAGGTATTAGCCATTTTAGGTTGTGAAAAAGTACCAGCTTTTCGTTTGAAAATGCTCACAAAGTGACCATTTATAGCACATCTTTGGGCAAAAAAATTACTCCTCTACTCCCCTACTTCCCTACTCCCTCCCTCCCCTACTTTTGAAAAAATACTTTTTCAGCAAACCCTACTTATGCTGGGAAAGCAAAATCTTAACTGGGAGCCGTAACCTACTAATCTTAAACATTCTAGCTGTCTTAATCTTTGGTTGTGCATTCACTATCTAAACATATCTACTTTTAGACTTAATCATTCCTGATTGTGCAACGCCAGATTTTATTATTGGAGAGGTCTAATGTTCAGAATATCTTTCTGAAGTTCAAAAAATATCTGAATTTTATATCCTACATTCCGCACTTCAAAACGTAGCATGAAAAAAGGAGACAGGAGACAGGAGACAGGAGACAGGAGACAATCTTGATGCTCAATAGAAGTCAATTAATTAAGTATTTATGCTTAATATTTTCCCTAAAAATTTGACTAATAAAAACAATCGAGCGGATGATTTCTACAGTATAAATACTTAGCAAATTACCCAACTTTATACTACTTTTAATGTTACAATTTGAGGTGCGGAATGTGAGTTATATCATATCCGGATAATTAGTGTTCAGAAATCTTTCTCCTTCTTTTCTTATTTCTTCCCTCCTGTTTGCGGAGCATTCGGTAGGAAATTCTGACTCCTGAGTCCTAACTCCTAAGTAATTTATTTATAACTGTTCAACCAGACATGATATTACAGGATATTTCCGACTAATCATGTGCAACTTTAACAAGCAAGATTTTTGTAAGACAGGTATCTTGCATATTAACTGTGTACTTCATAACTTGGGAAACTACTCTATTATCAAGTTTGAAGATTATTTGCATCAGTAGATCGACTAACCACTAAATTTCAATCTGTGGAGAGAATAAGTTGACATAATAAATTTTCACAAAAGTAGAAAGTAGTGGCAAATTACCAAAATATAATATTTAGGGTTTGCTGAAAAAGTCTTTTTACTGAGGTAGGGAATAGGGAATAGGGAATAGGGAATAGGGAATAGGGAATAGGTCCGAAGAAATGGGAATTATAGAGGAGGTAGAAATCAGTATTGTCCCTTAAAATTTCCCCCAACTCTTGCCCAAAATCCGTTCCTTTTTGAACATATGTGAGCTGATGTGAGCTGAGAAATTGGTACTTTTTTCGACAAAAAGCAGCCTAAAGTCTTTATCTGTCAATGCTTTGAGATTTAATCAGCAAACCCTATTTAGTGTTTAGTGACCTTTTTTGTTGATGGCTCTTCCTGAATTTTGTAGCTTCAGCCAAAACTTAGGGTCTCTATCCCATATATCTATAACAGTAAGGATTTAAACCAAATTTTTAGCTAAATTTAAAAAGTTAGTATATTTAATAGATATAGAATTACTAACTTTCTCTATTTGATTCACTATATTATTTTTTAACTCCCCGGGCGGGATTCGAACCTGCGACCAATCGGTTAACAGCCGACCGCTCTACCGCTGAGCTACCGAGGAATGATTGCTTATCTTTGGGCAACTCTTACTTAGTATAGTCGTAATTTAATATATTTTGCAAGCCCTTTTCTATATTTTTTTATTATGCTTATGATAAGATATACTTAATTATAAAAATTGACTTTAACTAAACTCTATGATATAAAAATCCTATTTTCCCATTCTCAGTTCAGCTAAACGCTTTTGCGATTCTGCATCTAAGTAACTAGCAAGAAAACGACTTGATACCTTTTTAATGCGTTGACATTTACGCCGCACAGAACTTGCTTCACTTTCAACATCATGGGCAAGCTGTTGAGAAGACATCCATTCTGCACCATAACCAATTATTGTAAGGGTTTGATCTCTATCTGAAGTAGCTACAATTAATCTACTTCTAGACAAATGCATCTTGTGGCGCAGATTAGCACAAGCTTTTTCTATGTATGTATCTGCTGTTTGGCCAAACTCTGTATAATAAACCGATAATTTATCAGTAATAACTTCCTTTGTCGTAGGAGTGTATTGATATTGAGAATCAAATATTATTTGAGTATTTAAGTCTCTACTGGCACTATAGTTGACTAGAGCCTCAATCAAATCTCGTCTAGCTGTTTCTAAACCATGAATATTGCGAGTTTCTCGAAGACGAGGCCATAAACCTATAACATTATAGCCATCTACAAGCAAAAAAGTTTTTCTTAAAGGGCGTGACATGACTCAAGGTAGTAATAATTGACATAATGTTAACAAATACTAAGTTAGTATAACACTGCTACAAATTTTTGAGTAGATTTAAAGCAGATTTGACCTTGATGTGTTACGCCAATAGTAGAAAAAAAGACTTTTGAGTGCAAACCCTACTGAGAATTTGTTTGTTGTATTTTTAGTAGAAGAAAAATCCTATGGGCAAAATTTATAATCTCTTCATTTGAAGATTTCCTCTAAAGTAAAGGTCTAAAAAAAATATCAAACCAATCTATTTAAAATTATATTTGCCCTATACGATTGTATTACTTAAAATATTCAAGCTTCAACTTGAAAGCTGAGTACAAGAGAAACATTTGAAATTTAATCTTGGCTCAAAAGTCTTTTCAAAACTTCAGGATTTCCTTGCTCTACCACTTGTCCTTTATCTAGCAAGAATGCTCCATCAGAATAATCCAACTCATTTAAACGGTGAGTAACCCAGAGAGCAGTAATACCTCTAGTTTTTACTAAACTCTGGACTTGAGCAACCAAGTCTAATTGACTATCTGGATCAAGTAGAGCTGTAGGTTCATCCAAAAGCAATATGTCACAATTACGGGCAATAGCACCAGCAATAGCAATTCTTTGTTTTTGTCCCCCACTCAAAGCATATATAGGTCGCCGTTGTAAATCTAATAAATTTACAGCATTCAAGGCATCTTCTACCCGATTACGAATTTGAAGTGGAGAAAGTCTTTCTTCAACCAAGCCAAAAGCCACATCTGCTCCCACAGTAGGCATCACCAATTGATGGTCAGGATTTTGAAAAACAAAACCTATTCGTCCTTCAAAATGAATTGTTCCAGATTGAGGAGATAAAAGTGTTGCCAATAATCTCAATAAAGTTGATTTGCCACTGCCATTTGTACCCAAGAGCATCCAAAACTCTCCCTTGGGTACTTTTAAAGAACAAGAGCGTAATACTTGAGCGCCGTTAGGCCAGTTAAAACAAAGATCATGTACTAAAATTGCTGGGTGAGTAATTTTAATACTTTTATCCTTTGACTTCATTGGTTTAGAGCTACAAAACCAGGTGGTCTTCCAGTAGCAGCAGCCCCAGATTTTTGTGAGATTTGAACACCAGAGATTTCACTTGTCATTACAGCAATCTTTTTCTCTGGCATTTTTTCACAAGTAAGTTCTAAGATTGCAGGATTTCCAGAACGAATGGACTCCAGAACTTGTTGATAAATAGCCTCAGCATCCTCAGATGACTTACGTTGTACTGAAAATGGAACAGGGGTGTACTTCAGAATGATGTCAATAGTAAACATTGTATAATTAGTTAGCTTTAACAGTGAAGTTATCTCTCATTAAATCAGAGATGATTAACGAGATATCTTCAAACTTAAGGAATAGAGCTTTCTGCTTCGATGGCTGACTAATGTCTAAGCCTCCACAGACAGCAATGATGAAACTCACCGCCTTATTATAATGATTTAACTACCCTTTCCCCAGACTTGACTAAAATAGGGGATTATTCAGGCTAACCATCTCGGTTTTGGCTTCATCCAATTCTTAGTAAGACCATCTTCACAAATTTAGGAATAATTGTCCAATTACAGGTATATAATCATTTATCTGAAATTTTATAATATTTTTAACTTTCTCATTTTATGAGGAGAAACAATGCAAAACTTTAACATTACTATCTTAATATCGAAAATACAAGAGAAGATTGTCCCAAAAAACTCTTTTTTCTGGTTGATCTGATTAAGAATTACATATATAATGATAATCACGGTAACAAAAGTAAACAATGTTTACAAAAATTCTCATATTCTGCTCAAGCAGAAAACCTTTATATAGGTATTGTTAGAGAAAAAACATTAGCCGTAGTCATAATAATTATCTGGAGAATTCTGTAATGACTGTAGCAGTCGGACGCGCACAATCTCAAAGAGGAGTATTTGATGTCCTCGATGACTGGCTGAAACGCGATCGGTTTGTATTCGTGGGCTGGTCTGGTATCCTCTTATTTCCATGTGCCTTCTTGGCCATCGGAGCTTGGTTAACTGGAACCACCTTCGTTACTTCCTGGTATACCCACGGTTTAGCTAGTTCTTACCTCGAAGGCTGTAACTTCCTCACAGTTGCAGTAAGTAGTCCCGCTA
>JBFRWR010000666.1:0-15666 GCA_051439685.1 Trichodesmium sp. | reverse complement strand
GGTTATATAGTATATGTTGATAATTCTATAATTTTCAGTATTCAATCTCCCCTACTCCCCTACTCCCCTACTCCCCTACTCCCCTACTCCCGACTATACAATAACTATTCAACCGGATTTGATATTACTTGTACTAGGATAAAGCACAATTGTTCTATGAGTAGACAATTCACAAATTGGCACTAATATAGGGTTTCTCAAGCTCGTAAACAGTTATCTTTTTGTCTCTTTATTACTAATATCATGTCCGGATAAGAGCGTGATAGAACTCCGTTCCGCGCTCCGCGACCAAAAAACTTTCTCCTTTTCCTCCTCTTTATTCTTTCTTCTTCTTCCTTCCCTCCTGACTCCTGACTCCTGAGCCAAAAACTCGCAGCTTTGCAAAGATACCAAATGGCTTCTATAGTTTATTCAGATATAGCACTACGGATTAAGGTGTTTGATATTTATAAATCCTAGAACCCTTGAAAAGTCTGCTACTCCCTACTCCCTATTCCCTACTCCCTACTCCCTAGCGCTATAAAAAACTTTTCAGGACTTTAAGGAAGTTAGACAAGAATTATAGTTTAAGCAAAAATACATACAAGTATTATCAAACGAAGTGTTGATAGATGTTTTGCTCAAATCACAAAAGAAAAATTTTAACTACCTAAAATTCTCTACAACCTCTTAGTTTGCCAGGATATCCTAATAATTAAGAACAATTATTTTTGAGGTGTAAAAAAATGCTGAATATTAATATTAATAAGATGAAAACAAATATAGTAGCGATCGCCGCAGTTGCCCTAAGTATTTGTACGAGTTCTGTTGCACTTGCAGAAAACTATACTAGAGAGTTTGATGAGCAAGGATATTTACGACAAAACCCCGATGTAGCAGAGTTAGTACAACAAAGAAAGTTTACTTCTGGTTATGATCATTATGTTAAATATGGGCAATATGAAAACCGCCCCGGTGCTTTCAAAACATTCAATGAACAAGAATATTTACGACACAACCCTGATGTTGTAGATGGGATAAGACGTGGAGAATTTAAGTCTGGTTATGAACATTATCTCAAGTATGGACAATATGAAAATCGTTATGGTGCTTCTAATCCATCAGAACCTGAACTTTATGATGATTATAATCCGCGTCCTGTTGTTAATAATAAAAAAAGTTGCCGAGATCTAAATCGTAATTTATTTCAGGAAGCATTTTTCCGAACAGAGAATAGAATTATTCATATTTGTCGATATGAAAATAGTAATAAGTTGGTTTGGTTTGAAAATCAAAATAGAGTAAATAATGCTTGGAGAAATTTTCCTGTACAAGTTAGATCTAATGGTTTTATCAATTCTCAGATGGGATATTTTGTGAATGATAATGAATTTATTTATAGAAGAGGAAATCAAAGAATGTATAGGGAAAAAGTTTTAACTAAATGGAGAAATAATTACCGTGAAGCAGTTCCTTTTTCATCGGATAATAGTTTTTAATTTCTCTTGAAATAAATTAAGAGTATAGTAGTAAATTTTGCTGATGACAATAATTTTTGTTGACAAGGGAATAGGAGATAGAAAACTTTAAAAATAATTAAAATTCTCTCCCTAGAGCATTGATGAAATAAGGTATAAAATTCACATATGATCAAGATTGAGAGTAAGGAAAAAGCTATTTTAACTACTATACTAATCTCAAATTATTTGTGATAAAAAACTGTAGGGGTTTGGTTAATAAATCCGATTTTGTTTGGGTTTCAAGACCAAACCCCTACGAGTAAATATTACAAGCTAATTAGTTAAATTACTTTTGTTTTGCCTGTAATTTTTCTAAAGCTTGATGAGCTATAGATAAATCTGGTTTAAGTTCAATAGCTTTTTTTAGAGAAGATATTGCTTCTTCATCTAATCCTAAATTTGTCAAAGCTTCAGCTAAATGATAATGTACAACACCCGAATTTGGATGGAGTTGAATTGCTTGACGATAAGCAGAAATAGCTTCATCCCACTTTTGTGAACTTGCCAAAGTATACCCTAATTTATGATGTAAATCAGCAGCAGTAGGATTAAGACTTACCACCCGACGATAAGCAGAAATAGCCTCATCAATAAATCCTTGTTGTTCCATCATTTCTGCTAATTTTAAATGAGACTCAATTACAGTTCTATTCTGTTCTTGCCTTCTGGCTAAAGCTGTCTGTAAATGCTCGTTAAACTTTTGATTATCAGGCTTAATTTCTACAGCTTTCTGATAACAACTTATCGCTTCTTCCCACTTTTCTATTGCTGTCAAAGTTTCTCCTAACTGGTCATAAACCACTGCCGAATTAGGATTTATTTTGAGAACTTCCTGATATTCAGCTATAGCTTTATCCCATTTTTTTAGTTTAGCTAAAGCATAAGCTAACTGATGATGAACTACTGGTGAATTAGGATTAAATTCAATTGAACTATCATAGGCAGCAACTGCTTCTTCCCATCGTTGAAGTTGAGAGAGAGCAGCTCCTAAATGATGATATACTTCTGCATTTTTCACATTTAAATAGATAGCTTGCATACAAGCTTCAATAGCTTCTTCCCACTTTTGTAACTTAGTTAAAGCCAACCCAATATAATAATAAGCTTCTGCTAAATCTGGTTTTAATTCCAGAGCATGATTGTAAGTAATAATTGCCTGTTCAAGTTGACCAGCATTTTCTAGAACTTTACCTAAACCTAAATGATATTCTGATAAATAAGGATTAATTGCAATAGCTTTATTGAAACTTTCTATTGCTTCATCCCACTGTTTTTGACTTGCTAATGCTTCCCCTAAATATTGATAAGTTAAAATTGCATTAGGGTCTATTTCCAGAGCGCGACGATAAGTAACTATCGCCTGTTCAAATAATCCTTGTTTTGCCAAAGCTAACCCTAAACTCTGATAAAATTTAGGGAAATCAGGATTAATTTCAATAGCTTGTTGAAGATAAATAACTGCCTCATCAAACCTATCCAGTTTAATCAGAATTTCTCCTAAATTATAGTAAGACCAAGGATAATTTGGCTGTAGTTTAATTGCTTGGTTATATATATTTGCTGCCTCTTCTAAATTTCCCTGTAAACTAAGAGTTTCGCCTAAGTTTTGATAACCTACTGCTGATTGAGGATTTAGTTGAATTACTTGTCGATAAGCATCAGCAGCTTCAGATAGTTTCCCTTCTCTTAAGAGTTTATTAGCTGTCTGAAGGTAATTAACACTTGTTTCTGTTGTTATGGTTGACATTTTTCTGTATATTTTCCTTTATTTGATAATTAGGATTTGAGCAATATGACCTGTTAATATCCTACAGTATTTGATAACTATAAATATCTGAGGATATTAGTTACTAAATTTATTCTGTTGTCAGGAGGTAAGGTACAAAAATCACTATTTGTTTACGAATACCTACTACTTAAGCAGTTGAATTATACCAATTACTTGAGACAAAATGAAATTTGTATGATGTAGTTAGTATTATAGAGTAAATTTTATATCCTTTCTCTTTGAATACCCACAATAAAAAAATTAGGGAGTAGGGATTAGGGAAGAGGACACCAGGATAAATTTGTTTACCTAGCATTCCGTAGTCAAAAATATTCCTGCTACAACAGCAATAAAATTTTTATTATGGTTAATTAACTAGACTTTATATTATCCTCTTTCAAGCACTTTATCTAAATATTGCTAAATTGACTAGAGAAAATTATAACTTTGTATGATCTGCTTCCTGAAAGATAAATTAGTTGATTAGGAAAATTTGTATTTCTTCAGCAAAGGATATAAATTTGTGATACAAATAGAACTAATTATCGGTTGATAGTTTAAGATTTCTAATTATCTCTATTTTAATGGAAAAAAAATCAGTTAAAATAACCAATAATACTTAAATATAGATTGGCTCGGCAATCAGTCTTTACCTCATCATAATTCTTAAATTGACTGGCAAACTTATACAATTAGGAAGATTCAAACAGAACTACAATTATTGGAGTATCGGGTGACTAGAAATTAAAAGAGAAATGGATAAATGGTCATTACCAAAAAATTAATATCAAGGTTAAAGGTGATTGACAAATGTGCATCAATAATGGTAAGGAATAAAATAATAGCAATGCTATACCGTTTCACTAAAGTCAGAAGTCAAAAGTAGGGGCAATTCATGTTGGCGGAGCATTCCGTAGGAAATTGCCCGTACTGAAGTGAGATTGTAGTAAATTGAAACCTAAGTTTTTACTAATTTCAGCTTATTCTTTCACTTCATCAGTTACCAAGTATTTGTGACATTTTTTAAGTGAATTGGTATAGGTTTTTCTAAACTGTAAATTTAGAAAAAACAGCCTCTGTTATCTCAGACACTTTATTAGTTAACTCCTCTTGTAGAGGAAATCGGATTAGCTGAAAAAATTAATTTTGAGCAACTTCTACTCAAAATTAATTATTTGAACTACAGGAAAAAATATATACTAATATCAGCAATAAATAATCAAAATATAGATAATGCAAAAAACAGAAAAATCAACTCTAATTATTACCAGTATGCACCGTTCCGGCAGTTCCTTAACAGCCTCTATTCTTCAAAGTGCAGGCTTGCATATTGGTCGGAAATTAATGGAGGGAACAGACTACAATCCTAAAGGACATTTTGAAAATTTAGACTTCTATGAATTTCATAAACAAGTATTAACATCTCAAGGTATAGATGAAGATGGCTGGACTTTACAAGAAAAAATAGATGTAGAAGAAAACTTTCAAGAAAAAGCAAAAGAAATTATCGCTAAAAATTCAATAAGTGGGAATTGGGGATGGAAAGAACCCCGGACAACTTTGTTCCTAAATTTTTGGTCAGAGCTGCTACCAAATGCCAAATTTATATTAATTTATCGTTCCCCTTGGGAAGTAGTTGCTTCTCTCTATCGTCGCCAAGATAAAATATTTAAAAGTCAACCAGAACTAGCAGTAAAATTATGGTTACACTACAATCAAACAATAATTAATTTTTATAATCAAGCCACCAATAATTGCTTGTTAATCAATATTCAAACAGTAATTGATAACCAAAAAGCATTTCTGGAAATTATTAATCAAAAATTTCAGACAGACTTTAAATATTCGACTAATAATATATATAATCAATCATTATTTAATAATAGTGCATCTGCAACAAGTCATAGACCTACAATAGTTGATTATTACTTTCCTGAAGCCACAGAAATGTATCAGGAATTAGAAGCAAGAGCATGGAAACCAGAAGATGAAATCCCTGATTTTTCCTGGCAAGAAAAAATCAAATCATCTCCCTATCGAGTTTGGAGTTTTCAAGACTGGATGAATTTATCTAGTCTAGAAAACCAAAATAAAATCCTAGAAGCAGAATTAGAAAAATATAAAAATCAATATCAAGAAAGTCAACTAGAACTAACTCAAACGAAGTCTCAGTTAACAGAAACAAAAGATGAGTTAGAAAAATATGTCACCCAACTAGATGCGACAGAGACAACATTATTAGAATCTCAAAAACAACTCCATAGTCAAGAAAAAGTATTAGAAGAAAAACAGAGTCAACTTCAAAAAAATCAACATATTCAAACAAAATTTGACCAAACAGAAAATGAACTAGCTACAGCTAAAACTCAACTAACTCAAACTCGAAATGAACTAACACAATGTCAGTCAAAACTAGAGCAAACAGAAAGTGAATTACAAAAATCTCAAGCAACAGAAAAAGAATTTCTACAGGTAAAACCTCAGCTAAATCAAGCTCAGAGAGAATTAGTACAATATCAGTCACAACTAGATCAAACTCAAGAAGAATTAGAACAATCTAGATATAGACTTCAGCAAACAGAATCAGTCTTAGAAAAAACAGAAAAATTACTAAAAGAATCAAATGCTCAAAATCAACAAATTAAACCGGAATTAGGGGAAACAAAGCACAATTTATACGAGACTCAAGCAGAATTAAAAGTTTGCAAATATCAGCTACACCAAACTCAAGAAGAGTGGGAAAATTCCCAGTCAAAATTAACAGCAACAGAGGCAATTTTAAAAAAATGTCAGCAAGATTTAACAGAGATGAAAGAAACTAAAGTAGAATTAGGAGTAACAAAACAGAATTTGTCTGAAATTAAAGAGGAATTACTAGCTTATAAATATCAGCTACATCAAACTCAGGAAGAGTGGGAAAAATCTCACTCTCAATTAACAGAAATTGAAGCAATGTTGCAAGTTAAAGAGGCAGATTTAACGGAATCTAAATCTCTATTAGCAAAAATCAAACCAGAATTAGAAAAGTCTGAATCTGAATTGCAAAAAACTCGGCAAGAATTACATAAAACTCAATCTCAACTCAGTCAAAAGCAAGTACAGTTAACAGAATCTAATTCACAGATAAAAGACAGAGAAACAAGATTACAACAGTTGGATATCCAACTAGAAGAAATCAAAAAAACTCAAAACGAGTGGCAAATAGCAAAGTCTGAGTTACATAAAACCAAACAAGAATTGCAGAGAAAAAATCTACAAATTCAAGAAATTCAAACAGAATTAGTAGAATCTAACTCCCAACTTCAGCAGACAGAAACATTAATGAAAGAATCCCATACTCAATTCCAAAAAACAAAAGCCTTATTAAAAGAGTTTCAAACTGAGGTACATAAAACTGAAGAAGAACGGGAAAATATGCAAATTCAACTACAAGAAACTCAGGCAGTATTGCAAGAAGTTCAAACTCAATGGCGGAAAACAGAAATATTACTGCAACAATCCCAATCTCAACAACAAAAGGCACAGAAAGAATTAGTAATAACTAAGTCTCAACTAACAGAAACTAAGTCGGAATTAGAGAAATTACAATATCAGCAAAATATTTTGAGAGATGCAAAATCAGAGGGTAAAACAGAATATAAATTGTTAGTATGGGAAGCATGGTATGCTTATCAAAACGATAATTTAGTGGAGATGCAAGAGCGTCTTCAGAAATCTGTAAAATATGCAGAAATTTCTCGAACAGAAATAGTCATCGATTGGTTAGATAGTTTTGCTAATTTCTCTCAGACAAAAGGTATAGAATTTGATAGTCAAAAATTGACAAGTTCTGAAGAATGGCAGAAGTTAATCAAGCGGACTATGAAAATTCAGCAGAAAGTTTTAGTAGGTAGCGATAAATAAATGGATATTTGAAAAAAAAATAGAGGATTTGGAACAAATAGGTTTAAGATAAAGTCTACTATGAAAATATGATTTTATCGACTAATTTGTAATTAAGTTTTTATTGATAAAAACAGGAAACTAAATTAATGACAGAAACAATAGAAAAAGAACTAGAAAAATTTAAGGGTAAGTGGCAACAAACTCAACAGGAGTTGGATAAAACCAAGTCCGAGTTGCATGATGTGAGGGAAGAGTTAGAGCGATCGCAATCTCAGTTAGATGAGGTATTAGGAGAGTTGGAGCAAACCCACTTTGAGTTACATCAACTTAAGGAAAAGGGTGGACAAAAGCAGTCAGAGTCAGATGGAGAAGTTAAGCAAGAGTTGGAGGAAACTAAAAGCAAGTTGCAGGAGACTGAGCAGTTATTAGAGCAGTCGCAGTCACAGTTAGGTGAGACGATGGGAGTATTGGAGGAGTATCAGTCTCAGATGGAGCAGACGATGGCGGTGTTAGAAGAGTTGCAAGGGAAGTTGCAGCAGAAGCAGCAAGAGTTGGAGCAAGTTAAGACAGAGTTAGCACAGAAACAGTCGGGGTCAGATGCGGAGTTGCAGAAAGAGTTGGAGGAAACTAAGTCTCAGTTGCGGGAGAGCGAGCAGTTGTTGGAGCAGTATCAGTCACAGTTGGAGGAGACTATGAAGGTATTGGAGGAGTCTCATTCTCAACTAGAACAAAAACAGAAAGAACTAGAACAAGTGAAACAAGAGTCAGAACAAACGAAACTTCAACTACAACAGACTAAAATAGAACTAAGAAAATTAAAGGGTGACTATAAACCTGAATCTATTATCAATGATTTGATGAATATTCTTCAGGAAACTACAAAAGAAGAAAAAATAGATATCCCTCAAAATTTTAATCGAGGCAGTTTTCATCAGCGACAAAGAGTTGCTAAAGTAGCTGAATATTGCGTGCAAACATGGGATGGCGATCTAATTGAAATAGGTTGTTTTCAAGGAGAAACAACAAAGTTATTAGCTGAGGTAGCACAGAAATATAATAGAAGATTAATGGCAGTAGATCCTTGGGCAATAGGAACTCAAAATTGTCAAGGAGGAGAGTATGAAACTTTCTTAAAAAATATAGAACCATATAAAGCTAATGTAGATATTGTCAGATTGTCTTCTTTGGATAAAAAAGCTATCGAACTGATTAAAAATAGGGAATTATGTTTTGCGTTTGTCGATGGTTTACATACTTATGATGCTTGTTTATCCGATATAAAAACAGTCGCTCATTATCAAGGTGTTATAGCTGTTGATAATATATTGTGGAATCCTGAAGTTGATAGTGCTTTTCACAAAGGTGCTGAAATTATTCAGAGTCGTAAACTCTATCTTCCTATTTGTAGAGAAGGTTATCTACTCAAACTTTAAAATCAACTAATTTAACAGCCTGAAAAATCCAAAAATTTAGGTAAAAATTCAAGAGCTTTTTATTTGTAACTGAGGAAAAATAATCATGGGTATAGTAAGAGCAGGAGTTCCTAGCGAACTAACGATTCAACTAAAAAATAAATACAATTTGCAAGTATTTGTTGAAACAGGAACTCACTATGCAAGTACCGCTTTATGGGCAGCAAAACATTTTAATAAAGTAATAACTGTTGAATTTTCCAAGAAAATTTATGATGAAGTGCTGAAAAAGCATAGTCAAGTAAAAAATATAGAATTTTTATTTGGTCATTCAAAAGAACAAATTCAATCAATTGTGCCTAAGTTAAAAGAACCTGCTTTATTTTGGTTAGATGCTCATTGGTCAGGAAGTGTTACTTATGGGAAAGGAGATGAGTGTCCCTTATTAGAAGAGTTACAAACTATTAATAATTCAGAGTTTGATCATTTTATTTTGATTGATGATGCAAGGCTTTTTATTTCACCCCCTCCACTTCCTCACCAAATCGATCAGTGGCCTGATATTACTGAAGTTATAAAATTATTAAATTTAGGAAAAAGTAGGTATACAGTTATTGTAGAAGATGTGATAGTTTCTGTTCCCGAATATGCCAAATCTTTAGTGTCTAAATATTCTCAAGATGTTAATACTAAACTATGGCAAGAATATACCAAAAATCGTCGTTATCCAGGTATTATCCAATCATCTAATCCCCAAGGAAAAGATTTGATAGAAATTGTTAATGTGGTTCATTTTCTTGAAACTGCAACTCAATATTTAGCAGGGTTTAGGCTAGAAAAACCAACAAAAGGAGTAACTGATACTATTGTGCCTACAGGAGGCTGGGTATTAGGAAAAAAATCCCCAGCAAAAGCAGTAGAATTAGTTAATGGAGGAAAAGTATTAGATACTATTCCGGTTGATTGGGAAAGATTAGATGTGGCTCAAGCTTATCCAAATTCTTTAAAAATAGGGGAAAATTCTGGGTTTAGGAAATCCATTAATTTCCATCAACTTCCTAACAATAATCAATTCACTTTACAAGCAGTATTGAAAGATGAAACTCGCGTTCCCATAGCAGAAGTAAAATTCAGAAAAATACCCGATAGACAAAATGCTAGACGAAATCCAACTTTGTTCAAAAACAGTGGAGAAAGTCATGTTATTTCCAGATTTATTCAATCCAATCATATAGTTTTTGATGTAGGTTCTTCGGTCGGAAATTGGACTCAGGAAGTTTTTGCTAATCATTCCAATGCAGAAATACATATATTTGAACCGAGGTTGCAAGCATATAGAAATCTAATTAAAAATCTATCTACAGAAATTCAGTCAGGAAAAATTATTGCTAATAACTTTGCTGTAGCAAAAACTGAAGAACTGAAGACATTTTATGATTATGAAAATAACCCTCAATTAAGTACATTCTATAGAAGAGTTAATTTAGAAAAACGACATAATTTTCCACCTCCAAAAGAAGTTCCTATCTTGACTAAGACCATAGATAATTATTGCAAGGGTTTGGGAATTAAACGAATTAATTTTCTAAAAATAGATGTAGAGGGTAGCGAGCTGGATGTGCTTTTGGGCTGCGATAGATTATTGACACAGGGGAAAATAGATTACATTCAATTTGAGTATGGTGGGACTTATCTTGATTCTAAAACAACCTTAAAACAGGTTTTTAGTTATTTGCAAAGTTGCCGATATTTAATGTTTAAGATTCTGGCTGATCGACTAGAGCATATACCTCAATTTTTGCCAGAACATGAGAATTATAGCTACAGCAACTTTTTGGCAGTGAATGAGCGATTTAGAGTGCAAATGCTAGGTAGGAAAAGATTGTTAATGCTAGACATCAAAGAATTGTGTCAACAGCATTCTCTGACTCCCCGTGGTGTAATACATATTGGAGCGCACATGGGACAGGAACTTGCACAATATCAAGCAATGAATGTAAAAAAAGTTTTGTTCATTGAAGCGAATCCAGTTGTCTCTGAACGGCTCCAAAAACAAGTAGCCAATTTACCTAATGTACAAGTAGTTAATTGTGCAATCACTAATCGCAATGGAACCGTTAACTTACACGTCACTTCTAACGAACAAAGTAGTTCCATCTTACCTCTAAAAGGTCATAGTAATATTTATCCTAATGTTAAAGAGACTCATAGAGTTAATGTTCCAGCAAAAACATTAGATACATTGCTACAAGAGTTAGAAATTAATCCCAAAGAATATAACTTGTTGAATATTGATATTCAGGGAGCCGAATTATTAGCTTTGCAAGGTGCTACTAATCTACTAAAATATATTGATGCCATTAATACAGAAGTTAATTATGAAGAACTTTATGAAGGATGTGCATTAATTGATGAGATTGATGAATTTTTAGAACAACATGGGTTTGAGCGGGTGGCGACTACAACACCTCACCCGACTTGGGGAGATGCTTTCTATATCAGAAAACCAGTTGTTACCGTCTCTAAACTAGGATTAAATGGTCGTTTTGCTAACCAAATATTTCAGTATGCTTTTTTGAAAATTTATGCTTTAAAATATAATCTGCGGGCTGAAACTCCCAATTGGATAGGGCAGTATCTTTTTGGTCATAGTGACCCACCAATTTCTAATCTGCCAAAATTACAAGAAGTTAAGGAAATAGTAAATCAAGTTACTGGTTCCCGTTCTCTACCTGATTCAGAAAAACCATTAAAGAACATTGACTTGTGTGGTTTTTTTCAGTTTCATTCTCGGTATCACGCCCCTTACAAGGAGTATTTTCGGTCTTTGTTTCAACCTGTTGGGGAAGTAGCATCAACAGTGACAGCAGCTATGAAGAAACTCCAAGCTCAGGGCAAAACAATAGTTGGTTTACACATACGTCGGGGAGACTATAAACGGTTGATGTGGGAAAAACGGCCTGGCATCACTTATGTTTACATGGCTCCTCATCAATGGTACAAGGATTGGTTAGATAGTTTCTGGGAAACCTTGGAGAAACCAGTTTTATTTATCGCTAGTGACGAAGTTGAAGCGGTAGTTGGTGATTTCGCAGATTACAATCCAGTGACCGTTAAAGATTTGGGTATAGAGTTACCCCAGGCACCTTACTATCCAGATTTTTATCTCTTGAGCCAATGCGATATGTTAGCAACATCAAATAGCTCATTTTCCTTTGCTGCATCTATGTTAAATGAACGAGGGAAATTCTTTTTCCGCCCTCATTTTCAAGCCAAGAAATTAATCCCTTATGACCCCTGGAATAGTGAACCTCTTTTATGGTGGAAGCAACAGGATATTGAGATGGAAGAACTTCTTCCCCATGAAGACTTTATAGAAATTGTTGATATTGTCAGATTTGTGGGAACTGCATCTGAATATTTGGAGGGATTTGCCATAGATAAACCGAGAAAAGGTACTAAAACTGATTCTATTGTTTGGCTAGCAGGTTGGGTGTTGGGAAAAACTTCTCCGGTAAAATTCGTGGAATTAGTGAGTGGTGGGCGAGTATTCCAGAAGATACCTCTTGATTGGCAAAGGCCAGATGTGGCCAGGGTTTATCCTGCCTATTCAAAAACTGCTGAGAATTCTGGCTTTAGGAAAGCGATTGATTTAAGCAGGCAATCTAGCGATCGGGAATTAATTTTACAAGCTGTACTTGAAGATGAAACCCGCGTTCCGATGGCAGCAATCAAGTTATCAAAAATAATACCTCAAGAGTGGCAACCATCATCTCATTTAGAAAAACCTCAGCAAGTTCTTCAAAATTTGCAGTCTCGTCTACAACAAATACAGACAGAACAACAGAACATATAGTTGTATGGAAGGCGATCTTCTACTAAATATTTAAAACTTACAGCACTTTTCACTTGTAGTCTATGTATGTGAAAACCGCTATAAGTAGTAGGGTGCTAGCAGACGCACCCTACACCACTTTAGGTTTCTTTTGAGTCAATTTAATTATTCGACTTCTGCCAGTAGTCTATTTTACAATCTCCTCTAATAAAGAGGGAGGGATTTTACTTGCACAACATGGGTTGAATTTAATCGCTTGTTGGCACGAATCTAGGGCTTTCTGGTGTTCACCTTGTTGTTCTAAAGCAATTCCTAAATTCAAGTAAGCTTGAGAACTTTGACCATTTAACTCGGTCGCCTTTTGATAATAATAAATAGCTTGTTTTAGGTCACCGTTCAGCTCCAAAATTTCCCCTAAACTGTTGTAAAATTGATAAAAGTTGGGGTTAATTTTAATAGCCTGTTGTAAACAATCACCCCCTTGTTTCAAATCTCCTATTTTGGCTAAAACTTGTCCTAATTTATAATGAGACCAAGCTGAATTAGGATTAAGTTTTAAACAATTACGATATGCTATAACTGCTGATTCTAGCTGACCTTTTTTTTCCAGTGCTTCTCCTAACTTATAGTAAGACCAAGAGAAACTAGAGTTAAATTTAATAGAACAATTATAAGCAGCTATGGCTTCATCTAGGTTCCCTAAATTCATTGATTTATTGCCATTATTGAATTCTTCAAATGAAGACAAATAAAATAATTTGCCACAGTTATCAATCAATTCTTGCTCATATTTTATTCTAATTTTATTTAGTATATCTTCATTTTTATCCAACTCAGCTATAGATTTTAAATGTAGGATTTCATCTTTTGTTAGCTGCAAAAATTCTAAGATTTTTAGATCCTCTGCCACATTTTGATCGTGAAGTTGAAAAGCACTAATATCCCTAAAGATGCGAGGATCGTCTCGTTTCATAGTTGGTCTTCCTCTGACTCTCTTAAAATTAAACTCTTCAAAGGATTTACTATAATAGTGGTTAATTTGGATGATGCTATGGTCGATATGTTTACCTAATCCTATAAACTTGACTTTAGGTATAGGATTTCTATCTGGATATACAAACTTGTTTGAGTTGCGAGATTTAAACACGCAAGTGTGAGTGCCAACATGATCTATCTCTTCTATTTTCCTAGCAATCGTCTTGATATGGCCATTAACACGAAAATCTGTATCAGAACACCTGGTGAATCTTTCCATTAACAAACCATCTTCGCGATATCTTTTCCCCGATGAGCCAAACATTTTCCAATTAATGGCGATCGCATCCACATCGGAGTAATCTTCTAAGAAAGCCTTTAAATTGCCATGTTTATGTGGCAATATAAATTCATCAGCATCTACAAAAGCTATCCATTCAGTAATTCCCTTTGCCCTATTCAAACAATCATTATATGCTTGGTGTTGAGTAACACCCTTACTCACATCAGGCCAGTTTATATATGTAATCGCATCAGTCTTGTCCAATCTTTTGAGCAATTCTGGAGATCCGTCTGCACTTTCATTATCATATATAAAAAAATGATCTGCTCCAATAACTCTGTGGTAAGCAATCCACTCTAATAAGTAGGGTAACTCGTCTTTAATAATTGCACATATACAAACTTTGTACTTTTTTTTTCTAGTTTTTTCCATCTTTAACAATTATTTGTTTTAATATTAAGTATTTTAATTGATCTTAACACGCTGATGAGCTACTTCTTTAGGTCTAGGGAAAGATAATTCCCGCTCGTCAATAGTAATTAATTTAAAACTAGAATAGCGCTCGTGATACCAAGGGTCGCGAGTTTTCCCTTTTAAACTTCCTTTCATTTTCATATAATCTTCATTAACATAATCCCAAGTTAAATGATAAGACTTAAAACTCTTAGCTAAAACTGATTTCATATTTCTCTTGAATTTTCCATAATCATAAGCTGATTTATCATGGAAATAAATGTTATTAGCTTTCCTAAAATTAACAAAGTCTTGCCAATCTTTTATCCTAAAAGTTTTCAACCACCATCCTGCTAATCTTTCTTTGTAAATTTCATTTTCTGATTCAATAGGTATCTTTGTTATTCCTGTTCTTACTGGATGAGGAGCGTTATGGTAATACAGGTCTGAACTAACAGAAAATACCTCTGGAAATTTTTGTAGAATTGTAATTTGTTCATCTAACCAACCTTGATCTGGAACTAAATCTCCGTCAGTAACAGTAATATAATCATAATCTATATCCAGTAAATTACTATCAAAAGCAATTTCAAAAGCATTAGTACCAATATTTTCTTCAAAAATCAAATAGTTTTTAACTAAACCTTTTTCTCTATATGAATCTACAACTTTTCTAATTGCCTCAGAATTAACACTACTGTTTTCTATAACAGTTACATCTATTCTATTTTTTTCTGGTAATAATCCCTCTAAACAACGTTCCAATATTTCATTAAAATAAAAAGTTAATACTACACAATGAACTAATTTTTTATTCCTGAGTTTTTTTTCTTGACTTTCCTGAATTTTAAAAGTTAATAAATGTTTGAATTTATTTTGTATTTGTTGTAAATATTTTCGATGGTGTGCTAGAGACTGAATATGACTATCCAATTCTAATCGACGTTTTTGAATATAATCTACTGATTTTTGAGAATTTGACATATCTAAATTTATCTTAACATTAAGAGTAACAAATATATAGTAATTGATTTTATCAAAAGACGAGTTAATAAGTAAGTCCTTGATGACTGTAATAATAATCTATCTCTGTGATCCAATTTTAAGGAATTTCCCAACAACTCTATTACCTAAATATATAAGGATGTTAAGGACAGTAATATAGAATCTGCTTGAATAGTTATTGTATAGTAGGGAGATGCACCAGATGCACCAGACGCACCAGATGGAGAGATGGAGAGTAGAAAGAGTAGACAGAATTATGAACATATACTGTATAACCGGATTGTATATAAGATAGGCTTTGGTGAATGCGTAATGCTTTTGTCTCAAATATCTATGACAAAACTATAGTTGTAAGGTTCGTAAATATTTAACAACATTACCTAATCAGCAACCCCAAATTTTTTCTATAGAAGCCCTAAGCGGCTCTATAAAATTAGCTGGAGAGATGGGGAGATGATGAAGCAAGGGGCTATTTTTATACTTTTTTCCCTATTCTATTTCACCGAAATTATGACTCCGCGCCTCCGCGCCTCCTGTCTCCCCTCCTGCTC
>JBFRWR010000665.1:0-4282 GCA_051439685.1 Trichodesmium sp. | reverse complement strand
AGCGATCGCGTGGGAATATATCGGTTCGACCCAGATAGTAACTACTGCGTTGGAAAATTTGTTTCTGAAAGCGTTTCACCTGCTTATAATTCCTCCCTTTCAATTAAGATCAAAGATGATTGTTTTGGGCAAGAGTATGCTCTTTATTATCAACAGGGACGTATGCAAGTGGTGACAGATATTTACAACGCAGGTTTAAAAGATTGTCATCTGAAAATCTTAGAACAATTTCAGATTAAAGCACAAATTATTGCACCTATAATGATAGGCTCAAAATTGTGGGGATTATTATGTATTCATCAGTGTGAACGCGCCCGTGAATGGACTGCTATTGAAATTAGATTTGTCAAACAATTAGCAGCTCAATTTAGCGTCGCTTTAAAACATTCCCAGTTATTAGATCAAACTCGCTCACAAGCGAATGAATTAGGTAAAACTCTGGATGCACTACAACAGGCAAATCTGAAGTTAGAACGTCTAGCCCGACTTGATGGTTTAACTGAAATTACTAACCGCCGTTACTTTGATGAATTTTTAGACCAAGAGTGGCGACGACTAACTAGAGAAAAGCAATTTTTGTCTTTAATTATGCTTGATGTAGATCATTTTAAACTATACAATGATTTTTACGGTCATCAAGCAGGAGACAAATGTTTAATCAAAATAGCTCAGGCAGTTCAAGAGCTTTTGAAACGTCCTGCAGACTTACTCGCTCGCTATGGCGGAGAAGAATTTGTTGTGGTTTTGCCAAATACTGACGAAATTGGAGCTTCTAAGATAGCAACTCAAATTCAATTAGCAATTCAGGCTTTAGCTATTCCTCATGTTAAAAGTAAAAAACAAGTAGTTACTTTAAGTTTGGGTATTGCTAGTCAAATTCCATCAACAGATCGAACACCAGAAGAATTGATCAATGAAGCAGGTCTAGCTCTATATCAGGCTAAACAACAAGGTCGAAATTGCTGGATACATTATAATTTGATGTCTGAAGATGCTCAAACCAGTTTCAACCTTACTCAAAATTCTTAAACTGATGATGGCGATCGCCAAAATACCTAAAAGCTTATAAATTTGTATTATTTTCAGGTCATCACCGATTTAGATATGAAGTAATTTAAAAGCATTTTTCTGTTTGTTTGATTCGTCTACTCCTAGATAATTAAAACCAATATAATAATACAGTAATTTACCCCACCCAATTTTGATAAATCTAATCTTTGATTTGAGCCATCATTGCTGCATCATCCCAATAGCCAGAAACCTTTTTGATTTTACAATTATCATTAATCTCAAATACAGTAATTCCTTCTGCAACTCCCTGCTTATCATTTTTAGCAATTCCCCGCATAGTCCATTTAACCGCGGCTCCATTCTCTACAATAAATATATTATCTATTATCAATTCTAATTTCGCATAAATCATTGATAATAGCCCAAAGAATTTTTGATAATCTGAATTTACATTAATCTGAGGTTTGCCCACAGGATCATACATTATAGCATCTTCAGCCAGGTTTTCTATCCATGCTTTGGCATTCATAGTCGCCATATTTGTGAAGTAAGAATTAATCAGTTTTTCAATATCTTCTTTTGTCATATTTGAGTCTTCCGTGTAATTATTTAGAGCAACTAAGTTTAGCATAACATCAACCTGCTTTTCTTAGTAAATACAAACTATCGTTCAATAATGGATAATTGATAATTACCTCTACCTCAAACGGATTAGATTGAATAAAAGGAAAATTTTTTCTCTCTTGGTCAAACTGAAACTCTCGCCTATTCTCTAAAAGCCATTAAAATTTTGTATAAGACTCAAATAGAAATAGGATTTTTCTACACATAATATAGTTAATCTTCTTCTTTTTTGATAAATAAAAAAGGGAGTAATACAGCTAGAATAGCATTACTCCCTGACCTAATTTAAAATTTCTATTCAGTTTGGCTTTTGTAATTTGGCTTGGTTTAAAACCCAATTCATACCTCCTAAAATATAAGTCATTTAATTGTATTACTTAGGAATGTGTATTGTACCCTAAATTATCAAATAATCAGGATAAATAATTAATTAGATGCTTGCCATCTGTAACCAATCAAATATTTGGTCCAACTGTTTTAATGTAACAAGACCGTACTGCCAAAGTATCATGGGTAATTGATTACAATCTTCTTCCTGATGTCGTAAAGCAGTGGCGATCGCAGAATCTGGGATAGACAACTCCCACTTTAAGAATTTAATTAACTGAGCTTGTTTTTTGGACATGATTAAAATTTTCTCCAGTAGTATAATAAAAAAATTGCAAATCTGTTTTATTTGCTAATTACGATACCTAGTATTAATTATTATCAGTCAATCCTGTGTGATTCCCATCTTTTAATCGTGTGAGATATCTCAGTTTGTTTGATGACTCAGATCACATTTTTGTTATCTCTAATACTAAGTTTTCATACTAAACATTGGTTGGCCATCAACAATTTCAATTATTTATTGATACACTTCAATGTCTAGACATTACGATCAATTTCATTCTCTGCTAAGAATGTAATAAAAAATATAACTTTTTATAAGTAGTTTCTGCAAAGTTAATTTTCGATAAAATTACGTTCAACTGACCATTCAATCTTTGATAATCCAACTTCCATGATCAAGCATTACTAGGGTGATTACCTAGAAATTGGAGCAACTTATTTAATTCATTATCAGGAAACTATAGTTACATCACCCTCAGTAGTATTACTGATGTAAATAATTATAACTTTAATTATTTATATCTATAGCTATGACATTAGATATGCACAAATTCAGAAACTTATACCATTTCACTGAAGTCAGAAGTCAGAAGTCAGAAGTCAGAAGTTAAATTTGATAGAACTCCGTTCCGCTTCGCGACCGACTAAAAACTTTGACAATACAATAGTTTCGGGCAATTATTTGAGATTTAAAGCAGCGAAACGGCTTTGTTGTATCCTTAAAGTGAATTGGTCTCACTTACATCATCCCGACATATTTTTTGTCGGCAATAACCATTTCTAACGCCCACATGAAACACTCTGCGACATCTTTGCGCAGCATGACCTAGGAAAAAGCGTCAGCTTTGCACCAGCAAAACGCATTTATAGCCTAGGTTTTCTATCGACATTCAGACAAATTGTCAATCAGAAATTTATGGAAAACTAAAAGACCTACTTACCTGATTTAGGAGAAGACTTAACTTCTAGTTCAGGTGATTTTAGGGCATCGTCTAATATAGCACGAGCTTCTTCTGCTTTCTCTCTAGCTTCTCGATAACGTAGATTAGCCACAGCAAAAGTTTTAAGCACTTTAAAACCATCTTTTAAGTTAACAATTTCTTCAACATTGACAGGTTTATCTGTAAATAGTAATTCAATTGCAGAACGAACCTTGAGGGCTTCTTCCCTAGATTCGACAACCTTAATTTTCAGGGCAGCTAATTCGCTCAGTATTTGTACTGCTTGATTCACAGCATCTTCTTCTGGAGAAGTAGTTTCTTTTGATTCCTTTGATTCTTTGACCTCAATAAACTGTTCTGGACTAAATCCATTCTCTAATTCTGTCGGTATATCACCAGAGTCCATCATTTCCACAAGCTTATCCATAGCTTTCTGACGGGCCCGTTCTGAATCTTTGCCCCTAACAGTTATGATTGTCTCTGGATCTTGAGGCAAGGTATAACTAACCATAGTCTGACTAAACGTTTAGGTATTAAGTATAACTAATATACAATAAAAATAATGATATAATATCTAAGTTTTGAATTGATATAGATAATTTCAAAGTAACGGTCAATATATAATGGAAAAGAGGGAGTAGGGAGTAGGGAGTAGGGAGTAGGGAGAAATACAGAGCTTTCCGTTGTTATGAGGTACACCTATCGCGGGCAAGATGCCCGCACTACAAAATTTTCATCATCTACTCTGTACCTTATTTGTCCGAAATATGCTCTAATTAATGATTTATGCTCGATAATAGATTTATTTTTGATTATCGTGCCTATGTCTAATAGCTCTCTGGTAAATAAAGATATAGATTTTTTTCAGGAGCAGGGAACAGGTAAGATATTTTTCTGAAAAAGGCTGGAAAAAGGATTTTTGCTGGTAACTTTGTTCTTTCTTTAGCTAAGATAACTAAAAGGTTTATGGCGTTGGTGATTTGAGGTATGATTTCTTGTTGGGATAAGAGCGTGAACAAAAAAACTTTCTCCCTCTACTATTCTTTCTTTCCTCCTGACTCCTGACTCCTGACTCCTGACTCCTAAATAATTAA
>JBFRWR010000664.1:0-8950 GCA_051439685.1 Trichodesmium sp. | reverse complement strand
AACCCGCGAAATTTATATCAAAACTTTATAGTTGGTGTGAATGGTGGCGATCGCCCTCTATTTACTTATCTCGGCCCTCTACTGCCAAATTTAGGTAATGCCATTTATTCTAATTCTGGAGCTATTTCCCCATTATTCAATGATCCAGAGCTAGAAGTAATTGGTATTGGTACGCGGATATTTTTGGGTGGTGGTATTGGATACATAACTTGGGAAGGTACTCAACATTTTCCTTTACAAAAACGTTTACCGAATCGTACCCCTATTGGGCCTGCTGCGACTTTAGCCTTAATTGGAGATGGTAAACAAATGAAATCTCAATGGGTGCGTGGTTGTTATTTCAAAAATTATGGCCCGTCACTGATGTTAGGAGTGGGTATTCCTCTACCTGTATTGAATGAAAAGGTAGTAGCTAACTGTGCTATTCAGGACAAAGATATTGTTGCTCCAGTAGTAGATTTTTCTATTCCTCGGCGGGTACGTCCAACTTTTGGTCTAGTTAGTTATGCTCAACTCAAATCTGGTCAAATTAAGATAGAGGGAAAGGTTGTCAGAAGTGCCCCCCTTGCAAGTATTTTTCTATCTAATCAAGTTGCTTTAGAGTTAAAAAATTGGATTGAAGCAGGAGAGTTTACTTTAACTGAATCAGTTACCCCTCTTCCCATGGATAGAACTTTCTTGCCTTTTTTAGAACGTTAGTTAAGGTTTGCTGACAAAAGTCTTTTAGTAGTTGCGTGACACGCCTAAAATCTTGCAATAGTAGGGGCGGGTTCCCCCATTAAATTAATGAGTTTTCACATTTGATTAGATAAACCCGCCCTAAAATCTAACGGACTATTTTATATCAAATCCGCTTAATTCGGTATAAAAAAAATTTCATCTTCAGCTATTAGTAAATCTTTCGCGCATTCTCTTCCCTCCTGACTCCTGAGTCCTAGATTAACCATCTAATAATGGCTTGCTGATTAAATCTAAAAGCATTGACATATAAAGGTTGTAGCCTTTTTATATCGGAAAAAAGTACCTAGTTTTCAGCTGCTTTATGCGCAAAAAGTTAGAATTTTGGGCAAGAGTTGAGCAAAAAAATTACTCCCCTAAACTCCCCCACTCCCCTACTCCTTAAAAAAGACTTTTTCAGCAGATCCTATTATTTAGATGTGTCCGTCCAGTAGGTGTAATTCATAAATTACCGAACAATTAATAATTAATAGTTAATAATTAATAATTAAGAGTAGAAGCGTCAATAATTAATTATTTATTCAACAATTAAGGTTTAAAGCCTCCCCTCTTATGTGCCGCGAGCTGTCGCTCTACAAGGGGATAAATCAAAAAAATTTCCTTTGAGCTCCAATCCCCTTCTTTCAAGAAGGGGTAATTATCAATTATCCATTATCAATTATCAATTATTGAACCCTACCTTTATTCAGCAAACCTTCTTTACTATTTCCTTCTCAGAAAAATTAATTTCCTCAATTTTCTGGACTTTTATTTCTTTTAGTTGGTTTAGGAAGAGCTTCTTTCCGAACAGGAGTTGAATTTGTCGAATTATTACTTTGGGGACGAGGTGTTCGAGATGCTTGAGGATAACTATTCCTTCTTCTACTATTGTTACTGCTAAATGTTTTCCTACCTGTTGATGGGGAAGGACGACGATTATTAACAAATAGACTGCCTATATCATTAGCATATTGAATTACAAGAGATGTATTCTGTCGCTGAATATGTAAATCCCAAAAACGATTCAATGGCCGATCGCCTAAATATCCTTTTAACTTTAGCTTAAAAAACTTGGGAGTCTCTTCACCTTTGCGGGGAGATTGTTGTACCTTAACTATTACATATTCTTCTTCTTGAGATTGATAAATTACTTCTCCTCGGATAGAAAAATAACCGTCATTTAAGTCAAAGAAACTATCTATCTCAGTTTCAGAATTAGGAACAACAGTAGTTTCTTGAGAATTATCAATATCTTCTGTTACTACCGTTTCTTGACATTGCTCATCTTCAGTCGTTGGATCACTAATTATCGACGAAGAACTTTGATCTTGTTCCTCATTTGTTAAATCAGTAGAGGGTTCCTTAATTTTTCTTAAAGTTTCGGGTTCCCATACCCCCATAATTTGCAAATGTAGGTCATCATCCTCTTGTCTAGTACGAGGATAAACTACCCAGAGATGTTCTGATTCTAGGTCCAGATGATTTTTTAATAGACTCATAACCCGGCCCAATAATACAGCATCTATTTCTGAACCATCTGGTGTATGTAAGCTACCTCGTGTAAATTGTTCTGTAGAAGATTGATAACGACCTTGAACTAAACCTATCGCTCGATATTGTTTTGGTTCACTGGGAGGAGCAATTGGATGTTGACGCACAATTGTACTATTCTGACTAGGAGTATCAGTTTCAATTTGAGGCTGGTTGTTCGATTTTGAAGAAGTCGATTCTTTAGTATCTGTCACAGTTAGAGTATTAGTCCCTTGATGGTAATCTTTGGCCATATTATTTTCTACAGATTCATTTATTAATTTTGCTTCACTTTCAGAACTTCGGCCATTACTTGTTCTGGAAAGAGTTTGCTTAATATCTGATTTCTTAATAGTTTCCTCACTTGGATGGGCCTCGTGAGATATTTGAGATTTATTTGTTTTATGGGAGTGATTAATAGCAGAATTCATAAAAACTCCTAGAGAGCGGAGATACATCCCTATGTGGGAATATTAGGAAAATACAAAAAATAATCTATATAGAAATTTCAGTCTTAAATTCAGAAAAGTTCAGATTTAGATGCCCAGATACTTCACAATAACATAGTTATTTTGGCCTGAGCTACTCATCCTCATCAAGATTTTATGATCCCTGGACTTAAATTAATCTAGACTGAAACTGAGATACTGTAAGAAGATTATTTATTTAAGGTCTTTGAGTATCCCCCCGCTACAGCGGGACTGAAAACCAAAAACTATGATTTTCAGTGGGCAAGTCTACTCTACTTATATTTCATCCTAGCTAAAAAAAATGAGTAATTTTAGATAGGATAATTAGCCTTGTTATTGTACTTAATCCCATTAGATTGTCGATCAATCAGTAAAGTTTCAGCAATTTTTTAGAAACAAAGGTAAGTAAAAAAATTACGGCGTTGCTGAAAATTTTGACTTATACCAAATTTAAAAAAGATAGTTACATGGTGGCAGTAATACTAATTGAGTGAAAAAATGTCGCACATATTTTGATAACTGATGAAGTGAAAGAATAAGCTGAAATTACTGTAGTGGACTGATACAACTAAAATAGTGCAATAGTAGCGGCGGGTTACGGTTCCCGAAAAATCAGCGGAAATTTTGATGCTTACCCTAAGATTAAGTAAACCCGCCCTAATATTAGTGTGAGTATTTATTTTGGGGCGGGTTTATTTAATCTAATGGCTAGAATCGTTAATTTAAGGCGGAACCCGCCCCTACTCTAGTAGTAGTATTTATGGAAACTGGATATTACAGCGCTTTTCATATGGGTGAACCACCGGAGCCATAGAGCCATAACCCAAACCTTGTAGGGACGTTGCATGCAACGTCCCTACTGTGGTCTACTGAAATGAAAACCGCTGTAAATCGGCAGAAGTCCAAAATAAAAGAGGGAGTCTTGGAGTTAGGTAGCTCACAAGTTTGCCACTTGAAATGCTAAAACACTCCGATTATAGTAATTGTTAAATTTAGGCTGAAAGCTGTTGTTAAGGTTGGGAGAATTTAAGCCAATGGCAAATAAAAATCGTGGTTTTTTGATGGCGGTGGTGGTACTGGTAATAATTGCCTTCTTGGGATTTTCTCTATCTCCATTATTAGGAGGGTTATTAGAGGCCAATCAAAACAATAGTCAACCAACTCCATCGCCAACTCAGACATCCCTAGCAGATCAAGAAGCGGATATGCTGGCACAAGCGCGGGGTTATGAATTAGTTTTACAAAGGGAACCAGATAATCAAACTGCACTCCAAGGACTTTTACAAGTAAGGTTAGAGTTAATTCAATCAGGTAAGGGTAAGATCGAGGAAGTTATACCCCCACTAGAAAAATTGTCTGAGCTAAATCCTGGTAATACTAATTATAATGTTTTACTTGCTCAGGCAAAAGCATATACTGGCGATCGCGAAGGTGCAGCTCAGATTTATCGTTCTCTTTTAGCAACAAAACCTGGCGATATTAAGGCTTTACAAGGTTTGGTTAATTTGCTGTTGCAACAGGAGCGTCCTGAAGCTGCTATTGGTTTATTGCAGGATACACTGAAAGCTGCTCCTCAAGCTAATCAAGTGGAAGCTGGCAGTATTGATGTAGTTTCCGTACAGTTAATTTTGGGACAGGTTTATGCTGAGGAGAAACGCTATGATGAAGCGATCGCTGTTTATGATGAGGCAATTAAAGGTAGTGCGGAAGATTTTCGGCCTATTTTGGCTAAGGCAATTATGTTAAAAGAGCAAGGCAATCAGGAAGCTTCTCAAGAACTTTTTAATCAAGCGATCGAGTTAGCTCCTGCTGGGTTTAAGGATCAAATTAAGCTGGAAGCATCAAGTAATCCTGGTGCTGCGGGACAAGTATCTCCAGAGGCAAATTCTACTGAGACTGAAGAATCAGAAAATAATGTAGATTAAATGTGTTAGTAATTAAGTTAAATAAGTCTGGCAAAGATAACACATATTTGGCTCTGAATTTTCCTCTAAAAATATTCAGGGTCTTTTTTTGCGGAAGAAATAGCTAACACTAATTAGTCCAACTCCCAATACTATACCTGGATCGATAAATGGTTGATAAGTTTTATTGTGAAGATTATTTTGCCACTTTCCTACATTTGCTTGCACAAGTTTTGTTTGGTTATGGGAATTGAGCAATTTAGACTCCCAATTAGTTTTTTCTGGCAGTGTCTTTGAAATAATTTTAGTTTTAGTTATTTTATTTGCTAAAAATAAGTTTGATAAATTATTGTTGCCCTGTACTGATTTTAGATTAACTATATTGTAACTAAGAATAGTACCAACAGTAATCGAAACTATTTTCATCAAATGATTTTTCATGTCAGTAAATTCCCTAATATTTATAAATGTTTTTCAACCTAGTGCCACTATGCGGAAGTCAGAAGTCAGAAGTCAGAAGTTAGAAGTATTGATTAGTAAGCCTTTTAGGATTTGTAACTGGTCAGTTATTTCTGCCATTCTGCACTAGAAACTTAATTGTTACCTAAATTTTTTGGATGGTGCTAATAGATTTTTTTTAGTTTTAACAGTAATATTACTGATTTAGCATCTTTATTCTATATCGCTTATTGGAAACTGTGTATTGACCAAATAACCAAAAATTAATGATATAAATCATTGACAAATTAATTCTTTTATGAGCCTTTTTTCGTAATCGTAATTTTCGTTTTTGTCAGCTCTAAGTAAAAATACATAAAGATGTAGTTGTATTGTTTAATGCATGGTTGATTACCCAGGGTTGATTACCCCATAAGGCTGAAAACCTATACATCAAAAAAATTTGTTGTAAATTTGCTACACGAGATCATACAGATTTTAACTGGATTTTTGTAGTTTGATGATTTCCTGTTAGCGATCGCTACTATAGCACTTTTGAGTGTGCGTATTTATTTTGGGGCGGGTTGATCTGATCTAATGGTTAAGCTCGTTAATTTAATCTGGAACCCGCCCCTACTATTGCACTATTAAAAGTGTGTCAATCCACTACTCTCTGAAAACTGCTGTAAATTAATTTTTTTGCACAGGTATAGCACTACGCCGACACGGCTCTTGACATTTCTAAATCCTAGAACCCTTGAAAAGTCTGCTACTCCCTATTCCCTACTCCCTACTCCCTAGCGCGTAGCGCTATACTTACATAAATAATTCTTTAACAGCAAAATCTCCTAAAGTTACAGTAAAGTTATGCTGCTCTGTAGTCACTGCAAAATTAATTACAGTTTCACAAGCAACAGCAACAGTTAACATTACTAAATTTCTGGCTAAAGGATAATCACAAATATCATCATTTACTGGAGAAGGAACTCGATAATTTTCGTTCCAAATTATCTCTGCATAATCCGCAGCTAATCCTACATGGAGACAAGAAATATCAGAATTAGTACAATAATTTTTAACAGCTTTTCTGCTGATGCTATTATCAAAAGTGTCGATAACTAATTCACTATTTGCTAATAGTTTACTAGCATTTTCTACAGTTAATTTTTGTGATTGACTATCAATTTTAATTCCTAGAGCGCGGTACAAAGTATTTGTCAGAATTTTAACTTTAAATGCACCTATATCAGAACGATAATAAGGTTGAGTAGAGAGGTTATGTTCTTCAATGCGATCGTAATCTATTACTCGTAATTTACTAAACCCAGAACGAGCTAAATTTTCTGTAATATTTGCTCCTAAAGCACCAGAACCACAAATAGTTACTGACAAATTTTTGAGCTTTGTCATTATTTCTGGACTACGGTAAAGTTGTTCGTGAAAAAATATAGACATATCTAATTAGGCTAGCAAAATTTTTCTTTATTTATTGTTTTTTTCCCATTAATATACTTAGATATTTATAGCAATTTTTGAAGATGTCTAATACTAATATCAAATCCGGTAGTATCGGTACAATTTAGTATCGTAGGGGTTTGGTCTCCAAACCCTTAGCAAACTTCAAGTTTTTGCCAATACTGATAGTAGAATATTATAATCTCAAGTAAGCGGATTTGATATAATTTGATAAATGTTTACCGAATAATTAATAATTAAATAATTCTGGTTTAAAACAGACAATGATAATTAATAATTAACAATTAATAATTAACAATTAATAATTACCAATAGTTTTCATTATCAATTATCCATTAATAAATACATTATCTCTGCTCAACAACTCCTACTAAAGATTGTAAATCAAAATGTCGATCGCCTCCACTCAGACAAATACCAGCACTGACTACAGTTAAATCATTTTTATCAATAGCAGAAATATGACGCTCCCCATCTCTTGTCACCCATTCTACTTGCCAGTAACTAGAGCGATCGCGAAAATTTTGTAACTCTCCTCCACCCATAGTTAATGCTTCACGCAGTTTTTTCTCATCTTTTTGATGCTGCATTTTTTTGAGAAATTCTTTTTTTTCTCGCGCCACTAAATCATAAACAGTATTCATTTCTGGAGTCATTCCTTTAAACCTAACTTCTTGTGGTGGTGTAATTTTTTTAAGTGCTTCTCGCAACTCTTCAGCAGCGAAAGGATCGGCGCGACGATCTATATCTTCAAACCACCAATAAGCACCATCAAATCTAGCAATTATTTGCTCAAACATAGCTCCATTTGTTACTAGATGAACTGGCACAGGTTTCACAAAACCAAACCGTTGTTTACTATCAGATTCATTAGTTGGATATGCTAGCCATGTTTGTCCTTTTAATTGACAAGCTAGTAAGAATCTCATAGGTTTTAAAAGTTGCAAATATTCTTCGAGGTTTGGCAAATCAGGTTCTTCTAAAAATTTAGCTATTTTATTATTAATTGGTTGAAATATTCCCCACCCTTCAAAATTTTCTGGTTCGGTTTTAAAGGTATAACTCATTCCTGAAACGCGCGTTTTTACTCTCCCATTTCTAACACAAGGTGCGAGAAATTGAATATTAGTTAACTGAGATTCTTCAGTGGCTAACTTGTTAATTAATTTACGAATATCTGTCATATTTTTTTTGAATAAAAGGAGTTTACTTTAGGCAGTAACTTTTAATTATCTTTCAATTTCAAAGGTTGCTTTTATCTCCTCTTTATACTAATAGCTGATAGCTGACTGCTGAATGCTTACCTTTTAGGAATCACTTGAAACACTTTTACCTCTTTTTCCATACGATCGAATAATCCAGGAAATCTAACTTCAACAATTGCTTCCCAAATTATCTGTATTATTTGACCATGGTAAGATACAGGTCCTAAAGCGGGAATTTTACAGGTAAAAGCTGAGGATGTTGTTCCGACAAAAGAATTAGAATAAAGTGTTTCACTATCATATGAACTTAAATCCTTCTGGAGTATTCTCAGGAACTTTCAACTCAGGAACTTGGATTGACGATTTGCTAAAAAATGATGTTAAATAATCAAAAAATGACTTTTCCATAAACTTTTTTTTAAACACAGAAAAAAATAAATACAAAAATGTAAAGCACTCCTCCATTTTATTACTCAAAACAGAGAAGTGCCGACTAATTAAGAATAGATAATTGATAATTAGAGATACAAATTTGAATAATTAGTCTGGGTATCTTACCCGCAATAGATGTACCTCATCACAAAGGGAAATGCTGTATTTTTCATTATCAATTATCCATTATTTATTTACGCTTCATCTAAAGCAACAATACCAGGTAACTCCTTACCTTCCAACAATTCCAAACTAGCACCACCACCAGTAGAAATGTGACTCATTTTTTCACCTAAATTTAACTGCTCCACCGCAGCAACAGAGTCACCACCACCAATAATAGTAATAGCATCCTGCTTATCAGCAAGAGTCCGAGCGATCGCCTCAGTCCCCTTAGCAAACTTCTCCATCTCAAACACACCCATCGGACCGTTCCAAATTACAGTCTTGCAGTCTCCTAAAGCATCTTGGAAAACTTTTGCAGAGTCAGGACCGATATCTAAACCCATCCAACCATCAGGAATAGCCTCAACACTAACAGTTTGAGTATTCGCTTCTGGGTCAAACTTATCAGCTACAACCACATCAGTAGGTAACAACATTTCCACACCTTTCTCTTTTGCCTTAGCTTCCAGAGACTTTGCCAATTCCAACTTATCGTCTTCAACCAAAGAATTACCAACACTCAAACCACGAGCTTTGTAGAAAGTGAAAATCATACCGCCACCCAAGAGCAACTTATCGCACTTATCCAACAAAGCATCAATCACACCAATCT
>JBFRWR010000663.1:0-3196 GCA_051439685.1 Trichodesmium sp. | reverse complement strand
CAATTATATTGGTCAATAGGAGTAACTAAGTGAGTATTTATGCTGAATATTTTCCTGATCATCTGACTCCTGAGAAAGGTCATAGTGTAGAAGTCAGATAGTATAAATACCTACCAAGCTACTGATTGTTATACTACTTTTAATGTTACAAATTGACGTGCGGAAGGTGGGTTGTTGAATTAGAGAGTGTTTGTAAACCAAAGATTAAGACAGCGAGTGGAGGATGGCGGAAATATGTTACCAGTGACAAAATTATCAAAGCCTTACCAATCAAAACTTCTGTACGGGTAATTCATGTTTGCGTAGCATTCCGCAGGAAATTACCCCTACTGTACGGGTAATTTCCGTTTGTCATGCTCCGCTTTCCATGTTTGCGACAGCATTCGGTTTGCTCCGCATTCCGCAGGAAACGAAATTACCCCTACTGACTTCTGACTTCCGCCTAGCGGTACTAGGGTATTTAAGATTGCTGGGTTAGGGCTCCCGCTTAAGATTTTGCTTCCGCAGCATTAAGTATTGTCGCCTTTTTCCTGACGGAATGCTCCGCTTTCCATGTTTGCGATAGCCGTTTAGCTAGCGCACAACTTTCCTAACGGAATGCTAATGCTACCGCAAAGGTTAATGCTCCGCTATTCATTTTGCGGAGCTTTGCGGAACGCAAAACCCACCCTCAACCTGGATTTAATATTCCTTTTACAAACAGTCTCTTAAACAGATAATTTTACTGACTAAGATTGATTAGAAGCAAATCATTAGTCAATTTTTAATGCTTACTTCATAGAAAATTCTCGCTGTGTAAAAATTTATTTTAATCTATCAAATTAAACATTTATCGATCGAACTTAATTGTTAATTTTATATTAAAAAAAATTTGATTATGTATCAAATTTAGCAATATTTATAAAAATTTAGTATTTAACTAGAAACTTTAGACTTACAATACACATTTCTCAAAAAAAATAGTTACTAACTATACTTTTCTCCAAAATAAATTTAGTCTCATCTGTACAAATTTTTGATAAAAATTAATTTTGTACTGAGAATATTACAACAGTTTCCTACTTGATAAATTACATACAGAACTGTCCGGTATTATCAGGTATACAGCTAATAGTCAAGATGCCTGTACTACAAGAATTTTATCATTTAAACTTGTAGTTCATTAGTCATAAATATTCTGTATACTTATGGTTTTCGGGAGTAAGGAGTAGGTAAGCTAATAGGCATTTTAAATGCGTATTAGAAGTCATAAGTCAGAATTAATATAGGGTTTTCCCTGGAAAAAGGATAGGTTTTATTTTAATCGCAATTATATAAACAGTGAAATGAATTTAATTTTGGGATAGAACAGAAAATCAGTTGATAAAAATTCACTTCAACTATCTGCTTATTTCTCTTATTTATATCCTAATCTTAAAATTTATTTGGATAAACCCGCCCTTTCCAATTACCACCTTTTCCTTGCCAATGTCGCCAAGCTGAATTGATAGTAATTAATGAATAAATTAAAGCAATAGTTGGTAAACCCATCGCATATATTGGTGAAAGTTGATAAAATCTGACAATAGGTAAATAGGCTAAAAACATTAATAATCTTGCTAATAAAGCGATCGCTACTACTCCCCACCAATCAAAAATCACTCCTAAAATTATGCCTAATGAGGGAACTAAATAAACTAACTTCATCCCGATTATTGTTCCTACTAATAGTAATGGAGAATAACTTAACTGAGTAAAAGCAGTACGAGCTACCATATTCCAAATAGTAACTAAATCAGGGTAAGAACGGCGACTTTTAGTCTCTGAAGTTAAGCCTAACCAAATCCTTTTATTTGTTGATTTTTGTTTAACTGCTTTAGCTAAAGTACAATCATCAATTAAAGCATTTTTAATTATCTCTATTCCGCCAATTTCATCTAACACTTGATGACGAATTAATATACAACCACCAGCGGCGGCAGCAGTAGAATTTTTGGGATTATTTACCCATCTAAAAGGATACAATTTTTGAAAGAAAAATACAAATGCCGGAATCATTAATTCTTCGGCTAAAGTTTTGCATTGTAGTTTCACCATTAAAGAAACTAAAGCTAAATTTTCTTGTTCTGCTTTCACAACAAGTTGACGGATATTTGTAGAGCTATGTTCAATATCAGCATCAGTCAAAAGAAAATAATCTGGAGGTAAAGTTTGTTTTTTTGCATAATTAATTCCCTGATTAATTGCCCATAATTTGCCAGTCCAACCACTAGGTAAATCTGCTGCTGAAATTACTTCTAGTTTGGTAAAATTTTTACCTTGTTGAGCAGTGCATTTGGCGACAAGACCTGTATTATCTATGCTATTATCGTCTACTAATATTATTTTAAAAATTCCTGGATAATCTTGATTTAATAGGGAGTTTAGTGTTGCTCGTAATACTTTTGCTTCATTTCTGGCTGGAATAATTGCAAAAACTGACGGCCAATTTTTCCTGTGTTGAATATCTATTGCTGATTTGGGGGATAGTTTTTGATCTGCCAGCCAAAACTTACCGTGGAATATTAATAGATATATCCATATGATCAAGTTAAAAATTACTGTGATTAATATAATTTGCTCCATAAAAAACCCTGATTTTGAGGATAAAAAAATTATAGCAATTACCAAAAATAATGTAGGGGCAAAATACATTTGCCCCTACCTATTGAGTTCTCAAATTCAGTTAATGTTGTATCAAAAGTAATATTGGCTGAAAAAGGTCAATTAATATCAAATCCGCTTGGCAACGAAAGTGTTATCAGAAACCGGGTTTGTTGAACATGAATGTTATATCATGTCCGGATAAGAGCGTGATAGAACTCCGTTCCGCTGACGCGACCAAAAAACTTGCTCCTCTTTAATACTTGAAAACTTCCTCTTCTTCCCTCCTGACTCCTGTAAGGACTTTGCATGCAACGTCCCTACGACTCCTGTCTCCTGTCTCCTGTCTCCTAATCCTCACTTTTGCAAAGATACTGTTAGGGGTTCTATATACCATTCCTAAAAATGAAGAGAGATTTTTTCCCTACTTTAGGGTGAATTATTAAATAGGGTTTGCTGATTAAATATCAAAGTCTTTACTGATATTAGTTTTAGCCTTTTTAGAAGGTGAAAAAGTACCTAATTTTTACCTAAGAAGACTGAAAAAGTGAGTATTTTGACGTATAGTTTAGCA
>JBFRWR010000662.1:0-5772 GCA_051439685.1 Trichodesmium sp. | reverse complement strand
AAATTTCTTGTTAAATATAATTAAAACTTTATTGATGAATAATGTTAAATATCAAAAATCTTTGTACAACTTATGATTTTCTAATTGTAGGTAGTGGTATATTTGGTATTACTGCTGCCGTAGAGTTGGGAAAAAGAAAATATAAAGTAGCAGTTATTAATCCCGATACCATTCCCCATCATTTAGCAGCTTCTACTGATATTACTAAAGTTGTGCGTATGGAATATGGTTCCGATCGAGAATATTTTCGCATGGCAGAAATATGTATTGATCGCTGGAAAGAATGGAATGAACTTTTCGGGGAAGAGTTGTACCACGAAGTAGGTTTTTTAATGCTGTGTAAAGATAAAATTGAAAGCGATCGCCACAGCTTTGAAAAATTTAGTTATCAAAATCTCATAGAACGTGCTTATTCTCCAGACAGAATGAATGCTGAAAGTATTACGGAACGTTTTCCAATGGTAAATACCTCGGTTTACATAGATGCAAATTTTAATCCTAAAGGAGGTTATGTAGAATCTTCACTGGTGGTGGAAAAACTTACTAACTATGCTCGATCTTTAGGTGTAGATATTTATCAACAGCAAACCGCAGAAAGTTTTATTGTGGAAAACGGAAAGCTACAAGGAGTCAAAACTAGAGAGGGAAATAGTTTTCAATGCGGTCATGCGTTGGTAGCAGCAGGTGCTAATACTCCCTATCTTTTGCCAGAACTACAACCTTACATGAAAGTGACTGGTCATCCCGTGTTTTGGCTAAAACCGCAAAAACCAAAATATTTTGCGTCACCTTATTTAAGTGTTTTTGCTGCCGATATTTCTAATTCGGGGTGGTATGGTTTTCCCTTTTTGCCTAAATATGGTGTTGTCAAGATAGCGAAACATTCTACTGGTGTACCTCTTCATCCTGAAAATAGCGATCGCCGAATTAAGGATAATGAGGTAGAAAATATGCGGTCTTTTCTGAAAATAACTTTCCCAGAACTGGTAGACGCACCTTTAGTTTATACTCGCAGATGTTTGTACACTGATACTCTTGACGGACACTTTTGGATAGATAACCATCCAGAAATTAAAGGTCTTTCTGTTAGTAGCGGTGGTAGCGGTCATGGATTTAAAATGGCACCTTTATTAGGAGAAATTGCAGCAGATGTTGTGGAAGGGAAGTCACATCAATTTTCCCAAAGATTTAGATGGCGACATTTAACACGCGATACTGTTCAGGTTGAAGAAGCTAGAGGTTTTGAAACCTGACTCCTAACTTTACAGCGGTTTTCATTTCAGTAGACCACAGTAGGGACTTTCAATGGAACTTCCCTACTAGATTATTATTTTTTTAGTGTCGTTCATTGACCTGAAAAATGCTGTAAACCAAAATCTGAAATTCCTTAAAATATGGTCGCGAGCTAGAAGCTCGCACTGGAAGGGTGGCATTTTTTCAAATTGACAGTGGGAGCATCTTGCTCCCGAATTTCCACCCTGTCTGAACAGTATTTTTTCAGTTAGATTCATCTCCTAAACATCACGAAATACAGCATCAAAAATAGAACTGGAAATTCTCAATTTGATTTTGACTAGATATTGACAGGATTTTGTTAAAATATATTGGTGAAGGTTCCTAAAAAATATTCGCTAGCAATATCGCACTGAGTAAATTTGATTATAAATTAACAGTGGGAGCATCTTGCTCCCGAATTTTTACCCTGTATGAACAGTTCTTCAAACTTCTGACTTCAAACCAACCCTGCTTGCTGAAAAATTTGTTCAACAGTTATTTCTAATTCTGGCAAAATTTCATCTGCCAAATTATCTTTTCCTCGTTTAGTTTTTGGCGGAACATCAGGATAAAAAATAGTAATACTTTTTGCTTTTGAATCAACAATCCAAACTCTCAAAACTCCTGCATTCAAATAATCTGTTGCTTTTTCACTTAGATCGCCAAAAGATTGACCAGGAGATATAATTTCAATAGCTAATTCAGGAGGAAACGGACACAGTTCATCTTCAAATCTTTCTAGGGGTAATTTATCATAAGAAATATATAACAGATCGGGTACAGGAACCCAATCTTTGCCATTTTTTTGTAGAGTAACTCCCCATTCTATTCCTACTTCTCCTTTTGATTGACTCCAGTTAGTAAGGAGTAGATAAAGAGTACCTGTTAAGCGAGAATGAAATCTTTTGGGAGACATTTTAGGTTGTACTTTTCCGTCAATTAATTCATAAGTAAGCTCTTCCTCTGGTAAAGCTAAGAACTGTTCTAAACTTAGTTGTGTCTCTGCAATCATATTTTTTAGGGAGTAGGGAATAGGGAATAGGGAGTAGTAATATCAAATTGTAGGAGGAAAGTCTGTTTTTATTAATTTATTGAAGCGATACATCTAAAATGGTGCATTAGGGAATTAGGATAAGTAGGGGCGGGTTTCACAATTAAGTTAACGAGTTTTCACATTCAGTCAAATAAACCCGCCCCCAATGATATAACATACCGTCCTAGGGGCGGGTTTACTTAATTAGGACTTACGCACGAGGTAGGAAAAACAGGGGTTTGAGATTGTTTCCCTTCGGTCGCAATGACGAAAATACGTTGCAGTTGCATAAGTCCTGTTAATCTTAGGGTAAGCATGAAAATTTCTACTAAAACTCGCCCCTACTATTGCACGATTTAAGGTGTGTCAATCCACTAGAAATTTTGCTAAATTCTCAATTCTAACTAACCCCCAATACCCAACCTACCAGCTAAACCTGGAGTTAGAGGGAACAAAGTAGCGATCGCTAAAAACAGAGCTAACAAACACAAACCTGCTCGTGCGTCATCGGGTTCTGTTAATTCATTCAAACAAGGACGTTCTAAATTCCGCTGTAATACCAAAATAATAATCGCCCAATACAACGCTAAAGGATTAACCAAGGAAGCGATCGCCAAAACGATAAATGTGAAAAATGTGGCTCTACCCGCAATTTTCCTACCATAGATTGCTTGAATAATTCTACCACCATCCAACTGACCCGCAGGCATCAAATTAATTGCTGTAATAACTAAACCCAACCAACCCATAATTGCTAGTGGGTGAACATCTACTATATTTTGATGTACCACCGGACCTAATACCACTCGCGCCAAAGTTCCCACCAAAACAGAAGCTTTGAAAAATTCTGATGGCATTTGAAACATACTACCTTCGTGGGAAAGCAGCAAACCCACTAATAACATTCCCAAAGAAATTATTCCTCCAGCAGCAGGTCCTGCAACAGCTACGTCAAATAGAACTTTGCGATTAGGGATGGGGGACTCGAAACGGTTAACGGAACCAAAACTGCCAATTTGCCAAGCGGGGAGAAAAAACGGCCAACTAAAGCGAACATTATGACGTTTTGCCAAGACTTGGTGAGCTATTTCGTGACCGCCCAAAACTATCCACAAACCAATAACAACTGGTAATGCTTCTTGATATCTAATGGGTTCGTTGAAAAAGTCAAACCCTAACAACAACCCACCCGCTTCAAAACTGGTGGCAATAGTCGCAAAAAGCAGAACGACTGCCAGAATTTTTTGGGATGTAGTAGCTGGTTGAGGGTCATTTTTGCTTGGTAAAACAATAACTACTGGTCTATTTTCTGGACTTTCCAGTAAAAATAATCGGTAGCGATCGCCGATTTTTTCTGCTAAATTTGCTGATAATTGAGTATGAACTTTTTCTGCTTCTCCTCGTAAGTTACCTTTAAAAATTGCTCCTTCTTGATAAGGGATAGTTTCAGTCGCAAAAAAGGTATCGATACCAAAAATATCTTTGATTTTTTGCAAGTCTTCAGTCGGAATAGGAATAAACTCTGGAGTTTCCTCTTTTTTTGGTTCCGAATTTTCGGTTTTTTCTGGTTTTTCTAGCTGAGTTACTTCTTCGCTCAAAGCAGGTTTTACAGAGTTGGTAATTTGTTGAATATCGGGTTTATTTTCTATTTCTTTAGCTGCTATTATTCGTAATTGTCTACCTAGATAAATGTACAATCCTGTACAAGCTACTAACAGAAATAAAATAAACACTAAATTCAGATAAATTCCTGCTGCAAATAAAGCAAAAAATAGTAGCCACGGAGCCATTAGAACTACTGATTGTAACCAAGCCAAAATACCTGGTTTACCAAAAGGTTTAGCTCTATAATATCCCCAGCCTAAAATTCCTATAGCAATCAAAGCTACTATTATTGTGGTTGTATTTTCAGATGTGGTATACATTATCAGTTATCAGTTATCAGTTATCAGTTGTCAGTTAATAGTTATCAGTACCTCCTTTCATTAATTGATATATGGATAATTTTTCTAACGGATAATTAGAGCATATATTTTTTTTAATAGAAATAGGCAGAGAAAATTAGAGATTTGAAAAACTCTTTCATTACCAATTATCAATTGTAATTTTATCCATTATCCATTATCAATTATTATGAGAGGCTTTAAACCGAATTTATTAAATAGTTATTGAAATAGTAGATAATAATTTCGGTTCTGATTGGTATATATTTGGGCAATTGTTTACCAAAATATTTTTAGTTGATTAATTTTTCACTTCAGATATTGCCGATAATAATTGAGTGAATCATTAGACTTCTTGCAGAAGTCAGGGAATAGGGAATAGGGAGTAGGGAATAGGAAATGAAATTGTTGATTTCATATCTTGAATTGATTTCATTTTTGATTTTTGGAGATGTCTATTATTTTCTCTTTCGGTGAAAAATGATTAGGCAAACCTACTCCCTTAATAATTGTTCTACAGTTTCTGAGTCTACATGAACAGCAGTTCGATGCTTGGCAGATGTATAATTTGGATTTAATCTAATTGCTTGATTATAATCAGCGATAGCTCCCCAATTATCCCCTACTTTTCGCAGTACATTTCCCCGCCGATAATAAGCTTTAGGATGAGTTGAATCTATTTGAATTGCTTGATTATAATCAGCAATTGCTCCTTGATAATCTTCTAATTTGTCTTTAACATCTCCCCTCAAAATATAAGCATCTGGATGACTAGAGTCTATCTCTATTGCCCGATCAAATTCTATTAAAGCTGATTGATAATTTTGTTGTTCATATTTAGTTAATCCTTGTTGATAAAACCTATTAAATTCTGGCTGCTTATGTTCTATTGTTATTAATTCTTCAGATGGTAAAGATTTTTTTTTTGTATCTACTTCCTCTTTATTAGTATTAACCAAGTTGACAGTTGTTAGAGAATTATTTACTATACTACTTCCTGCCAAAGTCTCTTTTCTTGCCCATTCATCTGCTGCTAAAATATCATCTAAACTAGGATTTTCTTGATGACTAGACTTATGTTTTTCACAAACATATTCTATCAATTTAGGAATATCCAAAAATGATATTTTTTCTTCTAAAAACAATGCTACAGCTTGTTCATTAGCTGCATTTAAAACGGCAGGCATCGAACCACCCATACGACCCGTAGCATAAGCCAACTGAATACAAGGATATTTTAAATTATCAGGTTCCTTAAAAGTCAAAGTTCCAGCCTTAACTAAATCTAACTGTTCCCAGTCAGTATAAATCCTTTCCGGCCAAGATAAAGCGTAAAGCAAAGGCAAACGCATATCCGGCCAACCCAACTGAGCCAAAACAGAAGTATCTTGTAACTCAATTAAAGAGTGAATTATACTCTGAGGATGAATCACTATATCAATATTTTGATAATCTAATCCAAACAAATAATGAGCTTCGATTACCTCCAAACCTTTATTCATCATTGTGGCAGAATCAACG
>JBFRWR010000661.1:0-14174 GCA_051439685.1 Trichodesmium sp. | reverse complement strand
AACAAGTATCTGGCGGTAGTCTCAATAAATACTTTCCATCATCAAGTGGGGACTATAAACTCAACTATGCTCAAGAGAAAAAAGGCTTTGCTCAAGCAAGTCTAAAGAAAGATGGTAAAGAAGTAGCAGTAATGTCAATTAATGATATCTCAGCTTCTCCTACTGCTGCGAACAAATTCCAAAATAGCAGCAAAAAAATCCAAGGATATCCAGCAGTTGAACAAGGAAAAACTACTACTTCTGTATTAGTAGATAATCGTTTCCAGGTAAAAGCGCAATCAAAAGATACTTCATTTACTGCAAGCGATCGCGAAGACTGGTTAAACAAATTTAATATGAGAGGTCTATCTAGTGTCAAATAGATAAAGAGGGAATAGGGAGTAGGGAGTAGTGGACCGACACGGCTAAAACTGTGCATGAGGGAGGTAGGGACGTTGCATGCAACGTCCGTACATTAGGGGAGAAATACTGTTGTTGGGTTTTTCCGTTGGAAATGCTCCGCCAACGTTCCATGCTGCGCAATGCTAACGCCAAAAACCCAACCTACATCTATTGCACCATTTAAGGTGTGTCACTCTAGTATTGATGATTTATACTCGATAATTGATTTAATTTTTGATTATCACCAGATATCTAATCACAAAAATCCTGCCCCAACACTGAAAGAAAATCCTCTCTCTCTCTGTCTCTATTCACTTTTAACTTTTGATCTAGAAATAAGGTCTATAGTCTCTCATTTCCAGGGGAGAAAACAGGAAATCTTAGATGTTCTTGCCTCCGGTTTCAGCCAGAGGTAATGATAGCGTAGCTCCTCTGTAAAGAGGCTAACTGAATAACTGATAGCGTAGCTCCTCTGTAAAGAGGCTAACTGATAACTGAAATTAAGGAGTTCCAAATGAGCAAACCAATCTTTGAATTAGTAGATGAACTACCGAGCGATAATATTACAATTAAATCTCTACGCGCTCTAGACTTTGTTGTTCCTGGAGAGTGGGATAACTTAGTAGGATTTGAAAATACGATTAAGACCGTTACAGGAGAAGATGACGAAGATTTAATTCAGCAAATAGGCGATCGAGCTGTAATTCTTTTCAATGATAAACCCCAAGGATATCAACGTGCTTTGTGGCTCTATCAAACTGTTAGTGGAGCAGGTCGTGCTTTAGGTGCAGCTACCCTAGCTAATATGGTTGGAAATAAAATACCTCTGGTCGGAGGTTTATTAACTAGCCTCACTCCTAAACCAGGAAAAGCCCAAACTATCGATCTATCTCTGAAAGTCGTTGCAGAATTATTAGGTTTCTGTTCTATCAATGGCATTCCTGGAGATAGTATTGGTGATTTTGTTGGCGCTCTAGGAGATTATAGTGGAGAATCTTTGATGCGGTTAGCAGCCTTAGTTTGTTTTGACGGTTTAATTCCTTTAGGGCCAGATTTTCTTGCTGCTGCCTCTGAGTGGATAGAAGGACTTTCTCCCTCGGAATTAGAAGAAAATGATGGCTTCAGGGAAATGGAAGATGCCATTCCTGGAGATGATAAAGATAGTAAGTTGGGCTTTATTGGGGAAGCTTTCGGTTCTGTTTCTGGTTGGATGGGAGATTTTGTTAGCGATCGGGGCATTACACCAGAAAATGTGGCCAATAGCTTGCAAAGTTTTGTAGAATTTAGCGATGATAAATTGGACTATTTGGGAGCATTCCTAGATGTAAGTACCAATTATTATGAACATACAGGAGTTCAAACCCTGGCTCGTCGTTTAATAGAACGAGCTTATGCAGAAATTTAACTAGGTAAACATTTATGGCAGAAGAACAAGAAGCTAAAAAAGAAACTAAGCCTACCGGGGGCAAGGTAAAACCAGAAAAACCTCCTGCTGTGGAAGATAAGCCTTTTGCTGACTTTGTGCAGCAAGATTATTTGCCCGCTTTGCAAAAAGCTTTAAGTCAGGAAGGTATTGAGGACCTAGAGCTAAACTTGGTCAAACAAAAATTACCTCTTGCTAGTTTTGGCTCATCTGAGGAATGTTGGCAAGTGGTGGGTAAGTTTCAAAAAGGCCAGCGTCAATTTAATGTCTATTTCCCCAAAAAAGATATTAAAGGCCCTAGAGCTTTCTCTTGTGCTGACAATGGCTCTAAACCTGCTACCTTTGAACCTTTTTTAATTGATGAGCGTAAAATCACTCTGAATTTATTGGTTTTTGGGGTAATTCAACGTTTGAATGCTCAAAAGTGGCTAAGTCTCAACTAATACGGACTTACTGCCCCATTTGTCTTGAATAATTTGATAAAGGTCTACGTCTGTTTCTAGTAAGCAGGCGTGGCCACTTTTAGGGAGAATAACCATTTGAGCTTCGGGTAAATATTTGACTAAAAACTTAGATTGTGGTATAGAAGGAAAAATTCTATCCATACCACTAGCAATAACTAATGTGGGCATTTTTAAGTTTTTTAGTTGATTTGGCTCTACTTGGAAAGACCGCATTAATTCAAATCGCCAAATGGCAGTCTGTTGAGAAATTGACTGCATGGCCTCTAGGAGAGCTTGGCATTCGTCTCGTTGCATTTGGCCTAAAGCTCCGAGAAATGGTAAAGTAGCTGTTACAGATAATTTATATAAATTTCTTGGTAGGTATTGGGTTAGATATGAGCCATATTTAACTAAAGGTTGTTGACTAAATGAAGTAGCTGAATTGATTAAAATTAGCTTGTCCAATAATTCAGGAGTTATTGAGGCAATTTTTAGTGCTAAACATCCACCAAAAGATTCTCCACAGATATAAACAGGTCTTTTGGGAGCTGCTTGCTGTTCAATTTTAATTAACTTTATTGTCCTCTCTGATAACTCCTCCCAACTTGATAAATCATTGTTTGGAATACTGAGACAGCGAATATCAAAAGCTTTTGACAACCTAGAGAGTTGTAAACTCAACAATTTACCTGTGCCATCCATTGCTGGCAAGAAAATAAACAGAGGTAATTTAGGTCTGGGTGTAGTTGGTCTTAAAAAAGTAATTTTGCTACTTGCCTCTTGCATGATTGAATACAGATATAGATGAGTAATATTTGATAAATTAATAATTGATAGATAGTTAGCATATATATCTGGCAATTTATCATTCGGCTAATACTCTGATAGACCTATAGATGAGATTTTTATGTTTTTTGTGATTTACCTAATTATTACTTAATAATTGGTAAATTTGGGCTAATCTCAGACTAATATCATGTCCGGTTGAACAGTGATAAATAATTACGGAGGAGTCAGGAGACAGGAGACAGGAGACAGGAGACAGGAGACAGGAGACGCGGAGTCAACCCACCCCTAACCCCTCGCAGGATGGGAACGGGAAGTCAGGAGTCAGAAGTTTTTTATCATTAATTATCCGGACATGATATAAAGTCTAAAATTAGCTAAATGCTTACTACTTTTTATAGTTTTTTTTGATTTTTTTCAATCTATTTCAATCTATTTAGAGACAAGTTCATAAATTAATATATTGACTAAAACTAACAAATATTTAAACATTTAAGATAACTTACTACCACTAAATTAAAAGTTATTGGCTAAGATCATTCCTGAGCTTATTTTCCTTGATATTACTCACTATGAGAATGTCTAATCAAACTTAGGATAAATCAAACAAAATATTACATTGTCCGATCTACTATCCCTCGATAGTCTCTAGTTTGATTAAAAAAAATATTCAGTAAATTTGAAAAAAACTTAAGAATTTACCAGATATTCTCTAAGATAATTTCTCTTGAAAATACCTAAAAATAATAGTTGTTAGATTTTAGGGAGTCAGGATAAATTTTGAAAGTTTATCAGTGAGTAAAGAAAAGAGGATTTTAATTACGTCTAATTAAGGTTTGCTGAACAAGTATTTTGGTGGAGGGTAGGAGTCAGGAGTTAGGCGATTTATAAAGGAGGTAGTAGTCTGAATAGTCCCTTAAGTTTTCTGCCCTAGTGCAGCCCAAAATCCTAACTTTTTGAATCTTTTAGACTTAAAAGCTGGCACTTTTTCCAGACATAAAAAGGTTTAAACCTTTACCAATTAATGCTTTGAGATTTAATCAGCAAGCCCTAATTAATCAAAATTGATATATAGCAATCCGCCCATAGGTTGCGGGTAATCAAAAAGGAAATAAAAAACCGGAAACTCTTACCTGCTCCCTTTTCCCTAAAAAGTAGTAGGATTTTTACCACGAATAAAATAGGATTGCTATAAGAGATTAATTACTTATTATTGAGAAGCACTTGTTGCTGCCAAAATTGTCAAAAGTTGCTTGGATAAACTGCACTATTATAAATATGGAATAATCAAGATTCAAATCAATTATCGCTGATAAATTATCAATTATTTCCTCCCTAGTCTGTACGGGTAATTTCATTTCTTGCGGAATACTAGGCAAATATGTTGGTGACAGGATTCGGAAAAAAAATTGACCCTACTATCTCTGTTCTGGAGATATCTATTAACTTAGCTTTTTCTAGAAACATCTATGAAAAAGAGATAGGAAAGTAGGAGGTCAGCATCTGAGGAGTATTTTTCAGCAATTAACAATGTTCATGTCTGCGACAGCAGAAACAATTAATAATTAATAATTACCCCTTCTGAAAACCGATAGGATTGACTAAAAGGATGTTTTTTGATTTATCCCCTATTCAAGGGGAGGCTTCAAGGCGTGAATTCTTGAATGAATAATTAATTGACTATCAACTCTTAATTATTAATTATTAACTATTAACTATTAATTATTAATTATTCGGTCACCCTTTCGCCTGTTCTTTTTATATATCCTCTAAATTTTGAGTTGGTCTTTTTGACTCAGAACTGAAAAAATGCCTATCACCGGAATTGATGAGAATTAGGAATTCTATTCTATATAGCAATCCTATTTTAGTTGTAATATTTTCCTCGCAGCTAGTACCGCTACCCGGAAGTCAGAAGTCAGAAGTCAGAAGTCAGAAGTTTTGATTGGTAAGGCTTTAAGTATTTTGTCACTGATCAATTATTTGTGCCATCCTGCACTAGGAGTCGTAGGGGCGATTAGTATTTGCGGAGCATTCTCAGAAATAGCCCGTACAGGAGTCAGGATTCATAATTTTTCAGGTTTTCCGCCTAGATAAACTATTAGAAAAACTATTACGACCAATTGAGAATTGCTATATTTCTATATACTTAAAGTAGGTAAATATAACCAGATTATTAACTGACACTTTTAAATAACAAAGGATCAATAAAAACTATCCTATTTACTTAGGAACTTAGGAGGTTTACCTCAGAAACGATTGTCAATAAAAGCTCTAATCTCCATCTCTGTTGATAAAAAATAAATAATTAGAGCTACAGTATTTTGTTAGCTCCTGATTTAACTTTTGCGAATGGATATTAATTATCTGCTCTTAAAAGTATGATTTCAAGAATCAAAATATCTTCAGACGAAAGGTTAAAATTTTTCAAAGAAATTCAACCATAACAACATAATACAATTACTGTTAGGGTAGGGGATATATTTGCTTTAGAGCTAATCATAACTAAGTATAAATAAGTTAATTAGGTCAGCAAACAACCTACTAACCAAAGTAGTAAATCAAATAGGTCGATACTACTATACTCACTCGTTATGATTTTTAATATTGCCAGTTCAAATCAAAAGTATTTAACTCTGAATTTTCCATGAAAAACATATATACAAATAATAACAATACCTTTGCAGTAACAACTCCTCTGTACTATGTCAATGATTTACCACACATAGGCAGTGCATATACTACTATCGCTGCTGATACTATAGCTCGTTTTCAAAGGCTACAAGGTAAATCAGTGCTAATGATAACTGGTACAGATGAGCATGGCCAGAAAATTCAAAGAACAGCTCAAAGCAAAGAAAGATCCCCGCAAGAACATTGTGATTTAGTAGTTACAGGGTTTAAATCTCTTTGGCAACAACTTAATATTCAGTATGATCGTTTTAGTCGGACTACTGCATCTAATCATCAGCTAATTGTCAAAGAATTTTTTCAAAGAGTTTGGGATCAAGGTGATATCTACTTAAGTAGGCAACAAGGATGGTATTGCGTATCTTGTGAAGAGTTTAAAGAAGAACGTGAACTTTTAGAAGACAAGCATTGTCCCATTCATACTAATCAAAAAGTAGAATGGCGTGATGAAGAAAATTATTTCTTTCGGTTATCTAAATATCAAGATCGACTACAAGCTTTTTACCAAGAAAGGCCAGACTTTATTCAACCGGAAAGCCGTCGGAATGAAGTCTTAAGCTTTGTTAATCAAGGATTACAAGACTTTTCAATTTCTAGAATTAATGTAGACTGGGGCTTTCCATTACCTATAGACCCAAACCATACTATATATGTTTGGTTTGATGCTCTGTTAGGTTATGTTACAGCACTCCTGAATCCTGATACTGAACCCACCCTAGAAAATGCTTTATCAAAATGGTGGCCGATTAATTTGCACTTAATTGGCAAAGATATACTGCGTTTTCATGCAGTTTATTGGCCAGCAATGCTCATGTCGGCAAATTTACCAATGCCAAACGGTGTATTTGGACATGGATTTTTGACTAAAGATGGTAAAAAGATGGGTAAATCTTTAGGTAATACTTTAGACCCTGTTGCATTACTGCAAAAGTATAGTTCAGATGCAGTTCGTTACTATTTTCTTAAAGAAATAGAATTTGGAGTTGATGGTGATTTTAGTGAAACCCGTTTTATTAATGTCCTCAATGCTGATTTAGCCAACGATTTGGGCAATTTACTAAATCGTACTTTAAAAATGGCTCATAAATACTTTAAAGGTCAAATTCCAGATATTAATGGTGAGGACATCGAAGTTAATCATCCACTCAAAACAATAGGTATAAGTTTAGGCGAAAAAGTAACGCAAGGTTACACCTCTCTAGCTTTTAGTCAAGTTTGTGAAGCTGTATTAGCTTTGGTTAGAACCTGCAATAAATATATAGATGAAACTGCTCCTTGGAGTTTATATAAACAGGGTCAGCTAGAAGCTTTAGCAGAGGTATTATATTCTGTCCTAGAATCTGTTAGACTAGCAGCCTACCTTTTATCACCCATAATTCCTAACATTAGCAATGCTATCTATCAGCAACTAGGTTTCTCAAATGATTTTAATGACAAATCAACAATCAATAGTTCAGAAACTTTTCTCCAACAAGTAAATTGGGGAGCTTTACCCGGAAATCAAATTCTTGGGCAACCTCAACCGATTTTTCAAAGACTAGAACTGGCAGAAACTGTTTCTTAGAAAGCTAATTATACTATTGTTTTTTTTCAAATTATATAGTCTGTTTTTTCGATTACAAATCATCGCTAATTAAGAATTCAATTTCTTCATTCAATAAAAAAACTGAGGTTAAAAAAATGTTGAATCATCAACAAATAGAGAGTAATGAAATATTTACGCCAGAACAAGTTCTAGAAAATCGCGGTAGAGTAGCCATTTTTATTGATGGGTCAAACCTATTTTATGCTGCTTTACAACTAGGAATTGAAATAGATTATACCAAACTTCTGTCTCGTTTAACAGGTGGTTCTCGTCTATTACGTTCTTTTTTCTATACGGGGGTAGACCGTACTAATGAAAAACAGCAAGGATTTTTGCTGTGGATGCGTCGGAATGGTTATCGGGTTATTTCTAAAGATTTGGTTCAACTGCCAGATGGTTCTAAAAAAGCTAATTTAGATGTAGAAATTGCAGTTGATATGATGGCTTTAGTTGGTTCTTATGATACGGCAGTATTAGTTAGTGGAGATGGAGATTTAGCTTATGCTGTAGATGCGGTTAGTTATAGAGGTGTTCGGGTTGAAGTAGTTAGTTTGAGAACTATGACTAGCGATAGTTTAATTAATGTTTCTGATCGTTATATAGATTTGGAACAAATTAAAGAAGATATCCAAAAAACTTCTAAATCTCCTAGTTATACTTATCGTCCTCTATCAGCTATAGGTTTAATGGATGACAATGATTAAAATAATTTTTGTCTTAATTTAACTTAGTTGAATTGGCAAATTTGAGAAAAATAATGAATATAATACTGGTGTTAATTTTTGTTGAAATTAATAGACTAGATGAATTAATAGCTGGATTATATTGTTCTATAGATTGGAAAACTACTTGAGACTAAAAATTGAATATTAATTACTACAAGGTAAAGTTTTAAGATTTAAGCATTATCCATTTAAGAACTGGAAAATTTCTGCTTATAATTAAAAACTTTCCTTGCTTATTTTTTATATATAGTGCTAGGGAAGAGCAGACTATATATTGATTGTTTAGAATCCTGATTATTGGGATAGTAAAATCTCAGGAAGGTAGGAAATTAATCAAATATATTTTTGATAGAATATAATTAAGTTGTTTTGTCACGTCTTGAGCTGTAGATAAGATTAAGAATAAGAACGGAAAACCTGATTATATTTGTATTGTTATTTATAGCAAATTTGTTGTGAATTTTGCCACGGCTTAATATTAATTTTTGTTACCTGACTGACTAATAACTGATAACTAAAATTAGCTTTCTCATCCTTTGTCATCTCCCAAGAAATAAATTTATTGGCTGACAGCAGAAGTCATCTAAAAGATGACTAATAAATATCTCCAAAAATCAAAAATTAAATCAATTATCGATTATAAACTATCAATTATTTCCCCCTATTTCCTATTCCCTTTATTAAGATAGCTGGTTTATTATAGCGATATTAATGATACTTGATATAAGCATAATATACTTTTATTTATTATATATTTATGAGAATACAAAAAAAATACTTTTCTAAAATACCTTTATTAATTTTACTAACTTTACTTCTAGGAATAACGGCTTGTAATCAACAAAATCAAAGTCAAGAAAATATCTCAGAAAATTCTACTCCTGAACAAACACCAGAAAGTAATTTAACTTTAAATGATGTAACTCTTGAAGAATCATCAGAAGCAGGTCAAATGTTATGGAGGGTAAAATCTAAACAAGCTTCTTATGTGCAAGATCAAGATTTGATTAGGGTTACTCAACCTCAAGGTGAATTATTTAGAGATGGAAAAGTAGCTTATAAAATAACTGCATTGCAAGGAGAAGTATATCAAGATGGCAATAAAATTATACTTATAGATGAAATTCAGGTCAATGATATTCAAAATAAAATAGTTATTAAAGGACAACAATTAGAATGGTTAACTGAACCAGGAGTTATTATTGTTAAGAATAATATAACAGGCAGTAATGAACAAGTACAAGCTTCAGCTCAAACAGCTAAAATTATTAGTCTAGAAAAAAGAATAGAGTTTTATGGTCAAGTAGTAACTATGCTGAAAGAACCTGTGGTGAAAATACAAACAGAGCAATTATTTTGGCAGATAGACCAAAAAAAATTTATCGGTAATCAACCAATAAAAATAGAACAATTTCAAGATAGAAAACTTATTGGTAGTGCTTTTTCCGATCAATCTGAATTTAATTTAGAAAAGAACATAGCTACTCTGAAGCAAAATGTACAAATTATTCAAGCTAATCCCAAAGTACAAATAAGTAGCGATTTAATTACTTGGAATATTCCCCAAGATTTGATGATTTCACCAGGTTCAATCACAGTATTAGAGCAAGAGCAACAAGTAGTTTTACAAGCAAATCAAGGTCAAGGAAATTTTCAGGAAAATACTTTTGTTTTATCAGGAAATGTGATTGGTATTGGTAAAAAAAATCAATCTCAATTAAATACAGATCGCTTAACTTGGTATTTTGAAAATCAAACTTTTGAAGCTGACGGTAATGTATCTTATCGTCAAGTTGACCCTCCATTTAATGTTAGAGGTCCGAAGGCTTTTGGGCAACTAAAAAACGAAACAGTTGTGATTCAAGGTGGTCAGAGTAATGTAGTAACAGAAATTATCCCTCAATAATATAGAACCCATTTGGTATCTTTGCAAAAGTGAGGATTAGGAGACAGGAGACAGGAGACAGGAGACAGGAGTTAGGAGTTAGGAGACAGGAGTCAGAATTTCGGTGAAATAGAATAGGGAAAAAAGTATAAAAATAGCCCCAATCTCCCCATATCCCCATCCCCCGATCTCTCCAGCTAATTTTATAGATCCCAAATGGGTTCTATATAGCAATTCTCATAAAGATGAAATACATTTACGATCCCCCTAAATCCCCCGTTCAACCAAAAGCGAAGCAACATCTGGCTTCCCCCATCGAACCAAAAGCGAAGCAACATCTGGCTTCCCCCTTTCCAAGGGGGACGGGAGGGGGATTTCTTCGGGGGACGGGAGGGGGATTAAAAAGGGGGACTTTGAAGACTCCCCCCTTTTTAAGCGGTTCCCCCCTTATCAAGGGGGGTAAGGGGGGATATAGAACTTTATCTCACCAATTTGAGAAACGCTATAGCAATTCCCAAAAAGTGTGAGGTACGCTCATTCCTCTGTTGCGGGGGAGTAGGGAGCAGGGAGTAAAAAATCGGGAAAAAACTGTATCTGACGTTTCTTGAGAAACGCTATAGTTAAATTTTCTTACTAGAATTTTGAAATTTACTAGAATTTTGGGTGGTGGTTAATGGTCGTGATTGTCATTATGGTTGTTAGGAAGCACGGCAGTGGGAGCATCTTGCTCCCGTGCAGATATTCCTTTTTCCTCTATACCATTACTATGCAGGACTACCGAATTTTGAAATTTATGAAAAACTATAGTGCTATATAAAAAATTAACTGGTAGGCCATTGGAGATGTTAATTTTTTTGTAGTTATTGTTACAAAGGAACAGGAGCCATGTCAGATTAGTTATTAGAAATAGTATCTGGAGAACAGGACAATGAATACCGATGAACAAGCTAGAGAACTAATGGCAAAAAATAGACTTCATCAAGAGCATATACAAGAATCTATGCATAGCCGTGCTTTAGAAGAAGTTGAGCAAACGTCAAACCATCTAGAAGAAGAAAAAGCTAGAGAACTAATGACTCAAGAACGGCAAGATGAAGAACATTTACAAGAGTCTATGCTGAACCGGACTTCAGAAGAAGTCGGTTTGTCTCAGTAATCAAGTCTGGCGTTGCTTAATCAAGGTATGAAAATAAAAATTGAGTAATCTCAAATATTTCTTATTCAATAGTGTAGCAACTACTAAAAAATATAAATCATACCTACCAATTAGCAGCATGGTTGAACCCGCCCCGCCCAACAGTCCGTGATATCATGGGGGCGGGTTTATTTGACTCCAGGTGATATCATTGGGGGGCGGGTTTATCTAACTTTAGGAGAAAGCTCGTTGACTTAACTGTGGAACCCGCCCCTACGGAACTTGATTCCCTGATGCACTATTTTAGATGAAACAATCCAGTAGTAGATTGACAGACCTGAAATCGTGTAAATTTGTAGGGGCGGGTTTGAGCGGAAATTTTCAGACTTACCCTAAGATTAAGTAAACCCGCCCCCGCCCTCGTCCGACGGTGGCTCATATCATAGGGGGCGGGTTGATTTGACTCCAGGTGATATCATTGGGGGGCGGGTTTATCTAACTTTAGGTAGAAAACTCGTTAATTTAACGGAGAAACCCGCCCCTACGTCGCTGATTCCCTGATGCACTATTTTAGTTGAAACAGTCCAGTAATAGACTGACAAACCTGGAATCGTGTAAATTTGTAGGGGCGGGTTTGAGCGGAAATTTTCATACTTAGCCTAAGATTAAGTAAACCCGCCCCCGCCCGACAGTCTGTGATATCATTGGGGGCGGGTTGATTTGACTTTAGGTGAAAGCTCGTTAATTTAACGGGGAAACCCGCCCCTACGTCGCTGATTCCCTGATGCACTATTTTAGTTAAAACAGTCCAGTAGTAGACTGACAAACCTGAAATCGTGTAAATTTGTAGGGGCGGGTTTGAGCGGAAATTTTCATACTTACCCTAAGATTAAGTAAACCCGCCCCCGGACGACGGTGGCTGATATCATAGGGGTTCGACAGAATCGAACCCGTCGCTAAACGGACTAAATAGGAACAACGAAAGCATCAACCGCACTGTCAAAGAAAGTTAGGAAGTTTTGTGCTTCCTGTGCGTTGTTAAAGTCCCAGGTTTCTGTGTCACCGAGACCATTACTAATTGCTACCTCGGTTCCCGTAAGTTGGGCTTCATTTAAAGTAGGAATCACATGGATATCAGCATCCGTCAACTGGCTGCCACCAAATAAATCGCCCATTTCCCCGATGAAATCATCAAAGTTATTTCTCCTCTGTGTTCCTGATGTATCAGAACCAGACCATTTAAACTCAAGGCTATCAGCAGTGCGTAAACCATCTGATAATTCTGGGTTCAAGTCAACAATCTCGTCATTGGTCAAAATTCTGATGTTGTTATTCCCGCCATTGGTACCGCCGTTGAACTGGAAGATTTGGGTTTTAGTTGGATCTGTGCCCAGGAGATCCCGTGCAAAGTCCTGAAAAGCATTGGCATCAGCATCGTTGTCGAAGTCAGCTTTGTACTGACCTCCTACCCCAGAACCTGCAATCTTAATGGTAACTTCATCAATAGCCTCATTTTCTGTGATGGATGGATTCTGGTTGCCACCAAAATGTTCGAGGGAATTTTCGTTGATAGTGCCATTTCTGACAACTGTTCCGCCAAGTTCTAATACTGCTTCGGTTAGGAAGTTGTTCAGAGAATCATTGGTAGGAGTATCGTCAATTTTGTAAACAGGTTGGGAGTTATTCAGGTCAACAGTGTACTCTGTGGTACTGATATTGCTACTAAAAATGGTGTAATCAGATTCCAGGGAATTGGGAGGAATAACCGGAGCCTCATCAACCCCATCAATGGTAACATTAACCGTCGCTGTATCTGTACCCCCATTGCCATCATCAATGGTGTAGGTAAAGCTATCGGAGTCTGTCTCTCCATTATTAAGAGACTCAAATTGACCGTTCGGATCGTAGTCGAATGTACCATCGCTGTTAACTGTTAACAATGCGCCAGAAGTTAGGGTGAGTTCAGTTCCCACATCTGCAGCTTCACCATTAACTTCAGTCACGGTTAAGGTGTCATTTTCGGGGTCAGTATCGTTGGTGAGGACGTTGCCACTGAAGAGGCTGTCTTCATCAGTGGACGCAGTGTCGTCAACGGCAACAGGGGGATTGTTGGTAGGGGTGATGTTCTCAAAGTAGTTGATTGTGCCGTCGCCTTCCCCAATGAAGGCATCGAAATCCCCATCACCGTCAATGTCGGCAAAGGTGGGGTCACTAGCATTACCCACATCCACACCATCGAAGGGGTTGCCACTACCCGTGACTTGGCTGAAGCTACCCGAACCATCATTCTCAAAGTAGTTAATTTGGCCATCGCCATCTCCAATGAAGGCATCCAAATCCTCATCACCGTCAACGTCAGCAAAGGTGGGGGCAGCATCTCTTCCCACATCCACCCCGTCGAAGGGGTTACCGCTGCCTGTTACTTCAGTGAAATTGCCGGAACCATCATTCTCAAAGTAGTTGATGTTGCCGTAGTCTCCCCCAATGAAGGCATCCAAATCCCCATCACCATCAATGTCAGCAAAGGTGGGGGCAGCATCGAATACCACACCCACCCCGTCGAAGGGGTTACCGCTGCCTGTTACTTCAGTGAAATTGCCGGAACCATCATTCTCAAAGTATTTGATAAAGTCATTTTTGCTCCCAATGAAGGCATCCAAATCTCCATCACCATCAATGTCAGCAAAGGTGGGGGCAGCATCGAATTCCACATCCACCCCATCGAAGGGGTTACCGCTGCCTGTTACTTCAGTGAAGTTGCCGGAACCATCATTTTCAAAGTAGTTGATGTTGCCATACCGATCCCCAATGAAAGCATCCAAATCCCCATCACCGTCAATATCGGCAAAGGTGGGGTGACTGGCAATTCCCACATTCACACCATTCAAGGGGTTTGCTGTGCCAGTTCGTTCTGCAAAAGTAGCCATGATTAATCTTTCTCCAATTAATGATTAGTTAACCAGAAGTTTTGGTAGATATTACTTAGCCAAAACTCGGGTAATTTTCATCTGGTAAGGATTTTAAGTGCTTCTCAAACCTTTTAGTGGTTTACTTACCAGTTCTCGCCATCCCAAAGGATTTCTCCCTTGACTGAACAAGTCGCACCATCAGCTAAATTTT
>JBFRWR010000660.1:0-5659 GCA_051439685.1 Trichodesmium sp. | reverse complement strand
AGACAGCTAGAAACAAAACTCTATTGGACAGTTTTAGCTGTGTCAGTCTAGTAGGTTGAGTTTCGTTTCCTCAACCCAAAAAAAATCTTTCTCCCCTACTCCCTCACTCCCCTACTCCCCTACTCCCCTACTCCCTAATGCACCATTTTAGCTGTGTCGGTCCAGTAGTGCTATATCATTTAATATTTTTAGGACTTACGCAAAGAAACCCGGTTTCTCCTAGATGTCTTTTATTAAAAACAACGATTTATTGTAGAAACCGGGTTTCTGGGTTTTCCTGCGTAAGTCCTGTTTAACTTAAAACAATAATCTGACTGACTCCTAACTGATTTTCACCTTAATTTCTCCAAACTTTTCGATTTTTTTAGTTCAGATAAATTAGCATTACCTGTACAGAATAAAACCGTAGTTATTTCTGCAATTAATACCTCTACTAATAAATTCAGAGATTCTTCTGATTCCGCTGCTGCTTGGAGAAATGGCCAAGCTAATCCACCTAAGTCTGCACCGAGAGCGATCGCCTTAGCCACATCCAATCCATTCCGTAAACCTCCAGAAGCAATCAAAGGAATATCTGAGTCAAGGGTACGAACAGAAGTAATACATTCTGCCGTAGGTAAACCCCAATTTGCAAAAGTATTACCTAGCCTACGCTGACGAGCATCTGTAGCCCTTTCTCCTTCAATTTTAGCCCAAGAAGTTCCTCCTGCTCCAGCTACATCAATAGCTGCTACTCCAGCATCTATTAGTTTTTTCGCCATTACCCCAGAAATGCCATTACCTACCTCTTTAGCAATTACTGGAACTGGTAACGAGTAACATAATTTTGATATTTTGTCAAGAATACCTCGGAAATTTGTATCACCTTCAGTTTGAATAAACTCTTGCAGAGGATTAATATGTAAAATCAGAGCATCTGCTTGTAGGATATCGATCGCTCGTTGACAGTGGTCAATACCATAATCATAATTTAATTGTACAGCTCCCAAGTTAGCAAAGAGGAGAATATCAGGAGCAAGGGATCGTACAGCAAAAGTATCAGCCACCTGGGGTTTTTCTAAAGCAACCCGTTCCGAACCAACTCCCATAGCTATTTTATAGTTTTGAGCAACTTTAGCTAACCGATAATTAATCATTTTTGCTTGTTCAGTGCCACCTGTCATCGAAGATATTAATAATGGGGCACCTAGTTGTTTATTCAGAAAAGTAGTTGTTGTATCTATTTCACTGCGGTTTAATTCTGGTAAACAACAGTGAGTAAAGCGGTAAGAGTCTAAACCATTGGTAACATTATGAAATTGAACATCAGATTCTAGGCAAATCTTGAGATGGTCTGCTTTCCGAGATTGAGTTTGAGAGTTTAAGTCCATCAGTTTTATAATTACAAATTTAGGTAATAGGAAATAGAGGTTAGGGAGTAAGAAAAATGGTATATTTTCAGAAATATTCTTGTTTCCACAGCTATATAATTTTTAATAATGAATAATTCAATGATTCAGGTTAAAAGCCTCCCTTTGTGATGAATAATTAATACTAAATCTACCTTATCCCAAATTTATAAATGTTTGCTACAATTACCTAGTGCAGGATGGCATAAATATGTTACCAGTGACAAAATGATCAAAGCCTTACCCATCAAAATTTCTGGCTTCCGCGTAGCGGTACTAGGTTATTTCTTAGCAGTTGTAGGGGTGATTCGTGAATCACCCCTACAGGAGTCATAATGAAATTAAAATCTGGTAGAGAGAGGTGTGAGATAAATAATATTCCTAGATTTTTAACTGAGAAATAGTTATCAAATATTTCCTATTCCCTATTCCCGATTAACTCTATCTAAATAATTCTACCCCATCTCTCCCATCAATATCTTGCACATAAACCTTAACCTGTTCTTCCTTAGAAGTAGGTAATTTTTTACCTGTAAAATCTGGATGAATAGGCAATTCCCGATGACCCCTATCCACCAAAACAACCAATCTAATCACCTCTGGACGGCCATACTCAACAACAGCATTCAAAGCCGCTCTGACAGTTCGACCCTTATAAATTACATCATCAACCAATACCACAATCTTACCACTAATATCCACAGGAATTTCTGTTTTAGCAGGGGTGCGCATTCCTACTTGATCCAAGTCATCGCGATAAAAAGTAATATCCAAAGCACCAACTGGGACTTGAACTTGTTCAAGCAATTCAATTTGACTAGCCAACATTTCTGCTATATTCAGTCCTCTAGTATAAATACCCAATAATACTAATTGAGATAAATCTCCTGACTTTTCAATTACTTGAGAAGCTAGACGAGTAACAGTACGTCGCAACTCCTCTGCTGATAAAATTTCTACTGCATTACTCATTTATTAGACCTCTGGTGAAAAAGATATAGACTTTTTGCGTATAGCAGGGAACGGGGAACGGGGAACGGGGAACAGGCAAGATTTTTTGAGGACAAAGAAAGGTACGGAAAATGATTGTGTAAGGAACTTTTACTGCTCTAGATCGATCCTAAATAAAGGGCAATTTTATTGTCTGGAGATATTTATTTACCGAGTAGTTGATAATTAATAATAATTAATATAGCGTTTTCCTTTGTTATGAGGTACAAAAATTTAGGTTTGAGGGAAAACTTAACTGGGAACAGGGAATAGAAAAGAAGAAAAATAAATGTACCTCATAGCTTGGGAATCTGCTGTAATTTAAGAGTTGATAGTCAATTAATTATTCATTCAACAATTCACGCCTTAAAACCTCCCCCCTTTGTAATTAATAATGAATAATTGAAAAAGTGTACATCTACTCAGAAACTCTCTGATTAATTATCAATGGAACTACGAGTGATAATTATTAATTATTAATTGTTTGACTGCGGAATGCTTCCCTACGGGATGCTACGCAAACGCAAACTGCACCTCGTCACATGAACATTGTTAATTATTCAGAAGGGGTAATTATTAATTATTAATTATTAATTGTTAATTGTTAATTACTGAACCACCAAAAATAAGAAATAAAAAATAATCCCAACCAAATTAAAAAGCAATAGCGAGTTAACATTAATGCTCGATCAATAATTTCTGGTGTAATTGGATGAGTAGGTTCTCCCAGTAATGGTTTATATTTAACCACTCCTTTGTAAGAATTTACTCCTCCCAGTTGCACTCCCAGAGCTGCTGCATAAGCACACTCACTCCAACCAGCGTTAGGACTTGGGTCTTTCACTGCATCTCTTTGACATATTCTCCAAACATATAGAGGTTTGCCAGAGAGAAATGCGATAGTCAGCACATTTAACCGACAAGGTAGCCAAGTTAAAACATCTTCTAGCTTGGCACTAAACCATCCTATATCAGTATAGGGTGCTTCCTTATAGCCTACCATTGAATCTAATGTACTAGCAGCCTTATAAGCAAAAGTCAAAGGCAAAACACCCACATTGGGTATAATTCCTCCGACTAAAGCATAAAATAATGGTGCTATCACCCCATCTGTAGCATTTTCTGTTACTGTTTCTAAAACTGCCCGAAATATTTCAGAAATTGATAAATTCTCTGTATCTCTACCTACATATAAACTTAATTTTTGACGTGCTGCAATTAAATTACCATTGATAACAGGTTGAACTACATCTTTAGCTGCCATACTTAAACTTTTACCAGCAAAACAACTAGCTAATAGAATACTCTCTAATATTATCCTCAACAAAGGAAATTGGACAAAATTTTTTAATAAACTTTGAACAATTAACCAACTGATAATTCCACTACCAAAAACAAGAGCGATCGCCAGTAATATACCTGCCAATCTCAGTATGACTACAGATATATTCTCTTGATAATCTTTAATCAGTTGAAAAATCAGTTGAGTGTAATAAGTAATTATCCAACCCATGACTTTTACAGGATGTGGCCAACTCCAAGGATCGCCGATTAAATAATCTAGGCAAGCAGCTATAAAAAGAACAATCAAGTTATAGTTATAACTCACAGGAATTAAATAATTATAAATTTATTTTAGACAGTAATCATTGTCAATCATATAACTACTGATTAACATTGAGAAATTAATCATCAATCCATTCAAAACTAAACAACAAAATTACTTTCTTCTCCTACTACAGCTTGCCAACTACGAACATCGTAGTATAAGTCTTCTAAAGAGATTTTGTAAAGTGCTTCAGAAAGTTTTTTATGTAGTCTATTCCAGATACAGTAAGTCACCCAGTCTTCTGCTTGATTACTATCGGGATTATATCTAGCTAAAGGTTCAATTGTTTCACCAACAGATTCTAGTATCTGTCCTAAAGATATTTGAGCAGGTAATTTAGCTAATTGATATCCTCCTTGAGAACCACGAACTGATTCAACTAAACCAGCTCGACGCATCTCTATTAGTAACTTTTCCAGATAGGCTACAGGTAGGTCTTGACGTAGTGCTATTTCTTTAACAGATACTGGACTATTAGTTTGTTGTAAGCTCAAATCTAAAAGTGCTTTAACACTATAATGTCCACGAGTAGTTAACTTCATTATTTTGTAATTAATTTGAACCGACTAGAGAAATTTGTAGCTATAACTATAGCAAAAGGCCATTGAACTAAATTAGTTAATAGTTGATAGTTGATATCTCAATGCTTATCTTACATACTATATAGATAATCGCTAACTTTAATAAATTACTATTCTCAGAATATTCCTGCAAAAATTTGATCGAATAGGTGAATTTTTTACATAATTAGTGTAATATAGTTTTACAAGTAAAGATTAAGCGATCGTTTCTGGAAATTTTAATAAGCCAAGGCGAAAGCTGATAACTGTAGTAAAGTGTTCTAGGATGGAAAATATGGCTAAAAAGAAAAATCCTGAGCCATTAAAAGGCGAAGATTTAATCAAAAAAGTCAAGGAATTAGGTAATAAAGCTAAGGAAGAGAAAGCTAGAGAATGTGGCTACTACACCGTTACTAAAAATGGTGTTGAACGAGTTAACATGATGAAATTTTTGAATGCTTTAATTGATGCTGAAGGTATTCAATTAGATAGTAAACAAAATGGTAATGGACGTGGAGGACGTTCTGCTAGTTATAAGATTAGCGTACAATCCAATGGTAATTTACTAATTGGTGCAGCTTATACTAAACAAATGGATTTGAAGCCAGGAGATGAGTTTGAAATTTCCTTGGGACGTAAACATATTCATTTACGTCAAGTAGAATCTGGAGAAGATGAATATGAAGAAGAAGAAGAAGACGAAGAAGTAGCAGCAGCATCTTAGAGTAAGGCTAAATACTTCCTCAAAATATTTACTCTTTCCTGATTTTCTTCATTTTAAGCATCAAGAACTATAACTCTTGATGCTAATAGTAGTTATATGTATAATAGCCAGATAACAATTTAGTAGTAGATTATGATTATTCATCTGTTGTTAATCTAACCTAATAATAACTTTCTATTAAGTAATAAATTGTGAAATCTGGCTTAAATTAAAAAAAACAGTTTAACTTATTTTGCTAAGAGTCCTTAGCAAAAGAAATTAGGGCTATCAACAGTATTCAAATAATTAAACAAAATTCTACATAATTAGACATTTATTGTGATATACTCTATATATGTCTAACTTATTAACTATATCTGAAGCAGCAGAACTGCTAGGAGTGTCAACC
>JBFRWR010000659.1:0-5228 GCA_051439685.1 Trichodesmium sp. | reverse complement strand
GTAGATTGACTCTAGCACTATAGTTTCTCTCTAGGAGATTAATTAAGTTCAAGCTGATTCTAATTCCGGTGAGATTTCACTGAAGATTTTGTCGTGGCAAATTAGAGTTAATCATTTTTGAGAGAGTGAATAAATTGGGAGATTGACTCTAGCACTATAGTTTCTTTTGACTAGATTAATTAAGTTCAAGCTGATTCTAATTCCGGTGAGATTTCACTGAAGATTTTGTCGTGGCAAATTAGAGTCAAGCAATTCTCAAATTAAATTAATTTTATTTACTACTCTACGCAATACTCCATTAATAAATCTATGCCCATCTTCCCCACTATAATGCTTTGCTAATTCTACTGCTTGACTAATTGCTACTTGTTGTTGAATACCAATAAACATCATTTCTGCCACAGCAATTCTGAGTATATCTAGATCAATTTTTGGTAAACGTTCTATTTGCCAATCTACTATAGATTCTCTCAGTAATTTATCTATTTCTTCCTTATTGTGATTTACTTTTGTGAGAATTTCTATTGTATAAGTACGGACTTCTAATTGATTGGTTAGTTGAATAAACTCTGGTATCTCAACTGCTGTGCCAATACGATTAATTGCTGTTTGACCCAAATCTATAGCCTCATGGAGCATTGCTCTGGCACTTTCAATATCCGTAGCACCTATCTGACTACTCAGAAGACGATCACTCCCTCTCTGTAGTTCTGCTGCAGCCTTTTCCAAAATATCTTGAGCTTCCGATCTTAAAGTCCTAACTGCTGCTAGTACGACTTCTTGAAGTTGTTTTTTTTCTAGCGTCTCTGGATTTGCTGATAATTGACTTAGGCCAAGTAAGGCTAATTCGCGAGCTGTTGAGCGGGGAGCTTTTCTCATAATTTTTGTACTATAGTCTAATCTTTTCAGTCCTCTTCTGTGGAAAGTTGTTGATATTTTTCTCCATCTGTAAGTTTAGGTTTTAGCTGATTATTCAAGATTTTTTCCAGACCAACTTTTTTTGATGGATTCGGATTTACTATTCCACCAGAAATTAAAACTTTAAAGGCATCTTCAACTGACATAGAAACGTTGATAACGTCTTTTTCAGCTACTACAGCATACCAGCCAGATGTGGGATTTGGAGTAGTAGGAATGAAAAGACTTAACATTGAATCTCCAAGATGAGATTGTATTTGGCCACTAATTGTACCAGTAACAAATCCTATTGTCCATATACCTCGACGTGGATATTCGACAAGTACCACACGGCGAAATCTTTCGTTAGAATCCCTGAGCAGGGTTTCTAATATTTGTTTTAATGTGCCATAAACTGAGCCTGCAAATGGAATTGCTTGTAATATTTTCTCTCCTAAATCTAATAGCCATTTTCCCGCAATATTTCTGGCCATTAGACCTATTAGCAGGATACTTAGCAATGGTACTGCTAGTCCTACTAAGAAGTTTAGTAGACCCACTAAAATTGGATGTAAACCATCGAAGGGATTAATTTGTTTAGGGATTTTGGTAAGAAAATCAATTACCCACCTAGCAATAGTTATTGTCAGCCAAATTGTAGTAGCCAATGGTATGACTACCAGTAGGCCAGCAATCAGGTCGTTTTTTAAGTCTTGCCCTATACGTTTGAACACCGAATCACCCACTTTACTTTATCGTAACTGGCTAGATATTTTCTGTTCTAGCCTCAAATTAAATTTATTATTATATTTTATATTGAGTATTCTCAGATTAACTATTTTTGATTCTCAGTATTAAAGTTACAAAGAGAATTTTTTGAACTATAGTTCGTTTTTGTTGTCAAACTAAATATAAACTGAGGATATCAATTAATCTCAGATTTTCCTGATTTACTATGTCAAATTTTCATTGATAAATCCTACAGATCAATACTGAGTCACATATGAGAAGTCTACTGTTTTGTAAAAGTTTAGAGTATCATAGTTATCATTTAGATGATATCTAGTTTTTTCGTTTTTCTCTGCTCCCTTTTGCCTAAAACCTAATTATCTTTATAGAATTAATATAATATATAGCAATCCTATTTGAGTCGCGTAATAATTTAATGCCTTTTAGTGAACGGGGAACGGGGAACATCGAATAGACAAGAGTTTCACTTTTTTGATTTATCATAATCTATTTAGCATGACTATAGTTAACGAGCAAAATATATTGATATAACAAATAGATAGATTTTTGTCTAAATAGATTTGATTTTTTCTCGCATTTTCCCACAAAATAGTTGAAAATTTACTTGTGACTAAGTTGCCAAGAATTTTGGATAGATACATCTTTGAGAATATTTCTGAAAAATAAACTATTAAATTCTCAGATGCCTAATTTTCAAATTAGTAAAATATCTAATTTTTTATTTTATAAAATATGAAATACTTTACCTGATTAATTTGTAAGTATACAGCTAAATTGCACTCAGGACTTCAGCTTTTTCAGCCTTTATAGAACCCCTGAGTGTATCTTTCCAAAGCAGTCAAGGAGAGGGAAGAAATAGAATAGGGAAAAAGGTACAAAAATCCCCCGATATTTACCAAAAAATTAAGGCATAAAGGTTTATCTTTGAGGTAAAAAAATAAGAGGAAATTCTTGATTATTAATTCTTTTCCCCTACTCCCTGATTCCTACTCCCTCTTTTTTGGAGATGTCTATATAGATCGAAAATCAGTTCTATAGATCATTATACAAACTAGGTTTGTTAATAAGAAAATTTATAGCAATCACCGAATGAGATGTGAGAATTTTTATCATAGTTAGTAGAAGCTCAAAATCTTAAAAATTATCACTCCTGACTCCTTAGTCTTCGGAAATAAATCCCCTCTACCACCACAATAGTACAAATGAAATAGGATTGGCATAGCAATATGATTTGAATTGTGAGATATTGGAAAGTTTTAGGGAACAGGGAACGCTTAACTGGGAACAGAGAAGAAGAAAAAAATGTATTTTTAAGTATGATCAATCCTATAGCAATCCTCTAATATATTCGTGGCAAAAATATTACTGCTTTTGAGGGAACACTTAACTGCTAGGAGTTTCAAGTTTTTGATTTACTTTTTAATTACCCGCAACCTATGGGCGGATTGCTATATTTTCCATGCTTTTAAGGAACATCTCAATTCTCACATCTGATTCCTGATTGTTATATATTAGTTTCAGTTATTTTCAACAAAAGTATTTAAGTTACCCAGTTTAAAGAGGGTTATATTTGCTTTTGACTAACTGCTGAAATTAATCTGATAAATTTTTGACGAATCATAAGTGGATAAACAAAATTGTTTACCTGCTCTAATTTTATGTGAAGTATAAATTATAATGGATTCAATCTAAAAAAAATTCTAATTAATTTCTAAGCATTCAGCATTCATCTATCAGGTATTAACTAATTATTTTGAAAGGAGAAATTAGTTTATAAGAATAATTAAAACTTATGAATAAAAAGGTTATCAGCTAACCTGAGTAAGTTATTATGCTCAGGAATTTGTTTGCATACGATGAGCCAGGAAAAACTTAATGCTTACAATCAAATAGGAATATTGAAACACTGAAATCCTTGTTTAAGTAAAGTTTAAAGCATATATGAAAACCTTAAATATCCAGAGTAAATGTGTTTAAGACCTAAAAAAAAGCTGATTGCTAACTGCTAACAGCTATTTCTCTCTGGGAAATGAATGCACACTATTCCGCAGGAAATGCTTACTAATACTTACATTGATTTTGTGTTAATCCTTATAGCAATCTTCTCATTAGTTATGATACTTTTTCTAACAGTTAATTTTCACTAGAGAGCTTAAAATTTATCAATTATGATTCACAAATAACACCAATATAGTCATTCTGAATAAGACTGGGAAGAATGTTTCTTTATCTAGAAATGGTTTCAGCTAAAAAGGTGTTTTATCCTTATTTGAAATGACTATATATGACAAATTAAAGAGGATTATTAGAGAAATATTTTCCAGGACTTGAATTGACTAATTGTCTGCGTTGAAATTATAAATTAAATTATTTGATTGATGCTATGAAGAATTTCCGTTTTCATCAAGATACTATTGCAGAAGTTAAGCAAAGAGCTGATATTTATGATGTTGTTTCAGAACATATTGTCTTAAAGAAACGGGGGAAAGATTATGTAGGATTATGCCCTTTCCATGAAGAAAAAACTCCTAGCTTTACTGTTAGTACCACTAAACAAATGTACTACTGTTTCGGTTGTGGTGCAGGTGGTAATTCTTTGAAGTTTTTAATGGAAATTGGTAAGTCTTCTTTTAGTGATGTTGTATTAGATTTAGCTAGACGTTATCAAATACAAGTTAAAACTGAATCACCAGAAAATAGACAAGAGTTTCAACGGCAAATTTCTCTGCGAGAAAAACTTTATGAAATCTTGGCAATAGCTAATAATTTCTATCAATATGCTTTAAAACAACCCCAGGGAAAAGTTGCTTTAGAATATTTAAAAAATTCACGTCAAATTTCCGAAGAAACTATTCAAAAATTTCAACTTGGTTATGCTCCGAATGGTTGGGAAACTATTTATGGTTATCTCGTAGAACAAAAAGGTTTTCCTGTGGAATTAGTAGAAAAAGCAGGATTAATTTTACCCAGAAAATCTGGTACTGGTTATTATGATAGATTTCGCGATCGCCTCATAATTCCTATTAATGATGTTCAAGGTAGAGTTATTGGTTTTGGTGGTAGAACTTTAACTGATGAACAACCTAAATATTTGAATTCTCCTGAGACGGAATTATTTGATAAAGGTAAAACTTTATTTGCTTTGGATAAGGCAAAAAATTCTATTGCTAAACAAGATAAAGCTGTAGTTGTAGAAGGATATTTTGACGCGATCGCTCTTCATGCTGCAGGAATTAATAATGTTGTTGCTTCTCTTGGTACTGCCTTAAGTTCAATTCAAATTAAACAACTTTTACGTTATACAGAATCTAAACAAATTATCTTAAATTTTGATGCTGACCGAGCAGGTATTCAAGCTACTGACCGAGCAATTGGAGAAATAGAAAAGTTTGCTTATACTGGGGATGTTCAACTAAGAGTTTTGAATATTCCTGATGGGAAAGATGCTGATGAATATTTGAGAACTCATTCTGCTGAAAAATATCAGGCATTATTAGTAAATTCTCCTCTATGGATTGATTGGCAAATTCAAAATATCGTAGGAAGTAAAAATCTGACTCTGGCAGATGAATATGCTCAAG
>JBFRWR010000658.1:0-9960 GCA_051439685.1 Trichodesmium sp. | reverse complement strand
TCCACTTTTGCGGTTGATAAACTTCTACATACAATTTTCGTTGACGCTGAGGATCGACCAAATTCCAAGTTTGTTGCTCAAACGCTAATTTTCCTGGTTGACGTAAATCAGGAAGTTGGGAAAAATCTACAGCATCAGTCTTTTCAATTTCAATAGTTGCTAATTTTTTGACTTCTGCAATAAAGGCAGAAGTAGCTCCAATAATTACCTTGACTTCCTTGCCTAATTTAATGGATTTTTTGAGGTTAATCTCAACATTGGTAGAAAATTGATTCAGGATGTTAATTAAGTTTAATCCTTGATCGTTGAGGGAAGCATCCACTAATGCTTCTCGTATCAGATTTTGACCGTTTTTTCCCCCTTCAACATTAATGACTCTACCAAAATATTTGAGCAGTCGTGCTACTTCATCAGTGTACAGTAAGCGGGATAAGAGATTAGGATCGATGGATACAGGCTCTAACAATGCTTTTTGGAAAGCTGCTTTACCCTTTTCTGTTGTGCCAGTTAACACAAAGAAACGTTCTAACTCCTGGTCGATTTTACCTTCGCGAGCAAAAGTTTCGAGAGAACTAACGGGGAGAAATAAATAAACTGAATCAAAAACAAAGCGGATTTCTTCTGCTGCTTGAACGGGAAAAGATACACTGACAGCAGCAACTGTTCCTATGGTCACAGATGTGAGCCAAGGTATAATTCTAGTTTGAGCTAATTTTTGATAAGTATGATTTAATAAAAGTTTAATCAATTTAGTTCTCCATCGCTGCTTCATAAAACTGATATAAAACCTCAAAAACTGACAAATCAATAGACATCTGCAACAATCAAAAATAAAATCTATTCTTGTCTAGAAATAGTCAATTATTTCTCCCTGTGTCTCTTTTATGAAAATGTCTAAGAAAGCATTTATCAAGTCAATATTCAGGGAAAAATATTGCTATTTCGTGGGTTATGGCGTACCTTAGAACAGAAAAAATTATAGTCATATGCCCGTCTAACCCACCCTACAATGGCTTAAAGTTTTGTTTATAAACTGTCTCTAAAAGTTATTTAATTTTGTCTAATATTTAGAGCAGATTAGTACAAATAAACTAAGTTATTGATCATTATTTAGCTATATAGTTTTGGCAAATCAGATGTAAATCTAGATTAAGGTTTTTTCTAGAAAGAAAAGCTGTCTTGATTACCCAGTAATTCTGCTATCAAGTAACTTAATAATTCTGTTTTTCCTTCTTTACTATTCCTTATTCCCTTTTTCAGAGAACTCAATTTCCACATCCCATTCAGAAACGCTATATATGACTATAGCAATCCTCCGCATATTCGTGGCAAAAATCTTACTGCTTTTGAGGGAAAACTTAACTGGGAACAGGCAAGAGTTTCGGTTTTTTTATTTACTTTTTGATTACCCGCAACCTATTTAGCATTGCTATATAATTTTTACTATACTTTGCTCATATTTCTAAAACTGTAGATGAATTAAGACCACCACTGAGATAACATCCAACTTATACATCAGCCCTAAAGCGTAGTTTTATAGTTTACTTCAGATTATGGCCTGAAATTTGGGAATAAATTATACCACAAAGATTGAAAAAAACATTGATAATTATTTTAATTTCACTAAATTGTAAGTATTCCAGTTAAAGGGATTATTTAAGATTTCTGGAAATTAGTTATGAATAACGATATATACCAAATCTATATATTATTATCATTCTTGCAACGTCAGGTTTATCTGACTTAGGCTTATGTTTGAAGATAACTTAAGAAGTAAAGTGGGTATGTCCTCTAAAATTCTGGACTATTGACCTAGATAACTTCAATCTTTGTCATAACTAATTTATTAAGTAAAGGAGCATTTTCATGGAAGAAAAACAAGAGACTAAACAGCAAGTAGGAGTAAACCCTACAGAAGCTGGTTCTTTAGCTAAAGTATCTAATTCTGAAGACACATCTGATCGGTTTCAAGATGTGAAAAACCAGGTGTTGGAAATATTATCAGAACTACCAGCCATTATTACTGGTTTTTTTGGACAATATCAAAAGCCAATTGTTACTCTTGGTCTAATTCTGGCAGCAATTATTACTCTCAAGGTAATGTTTGCCGTGATTGAATCATTAAATGATATTCCACTGTTAGCTCCAACTTTTGAGTTAATTGGTATTATCTATTCCGGTTGGTTTATATATCGTTATCTACTTCGTGCTTCTAGTCGCCAGGAGTTATCAACTGAGCTACAAGCTTGGAAAGAGCAACTACTAGGTGATAAGTTATCTAAATAGTTAGTTTTCTAATAACTAGACTATGGTAGTTGTTTAATAGTTAGGCATTGGTTAACTTCTAATAATTTAACCAATGCCTAAAATTATGGCAAATGGATAATTGATAATTGATAATTGATAATTGATAATGAATATAGTCGTTTAACTTAAGGATGAGACAAAAGGTGATAGGTTCTATCGAGAACGTTTCTAGAGATAACCTCCACGGAGCAAGTGTTTTGAAGATTGAATTTCCGTGGTTCTTGTATAGCTTAATGTCTCAATCTAAAGTTAAATAACTATAATTGATAATTACCTCTTCCTTTGAGGGAGAGGATTGAATAAAAGGAAAATAAATTTATTGTTTCTCTTGAAATAGAAGGCTTTAAACCTTAATTATTCGGTAAACCTCTTTCAGTAATACTTTACATTCTCGACACCAAATAGTTTTTTAGAAGAAAAAACTTTATACTCTCCAATTATTAAACTATACAAATATAGCAATTCCCATACTTGTGAAGTACAAAATTCTAGGCTTGAGGGAACAGGGAACAGGGAATAGGGAAAATAAAGAAATGAGGAGTAAAAAATCAGAAAAACAACTTTACCTCACGTTTCTTGAGAAATGGTACATATTTTTTCCCTACTCCCTACTCCCTAACTCTCTGAAAAATCTTAAATTAATTTTCCACATTTAAGCAGTATTTAACTGGTATTATTTAACAGCATATTTCTTGTAAAGTTTTACCAAAGCCTGGATAAGAAATACTTGCAGCTTCAGCCCCATGAATATTAGTAGCCCCATTAGCATTTAAGGCAGCGATCGCTAAACTCATTGCTATTCTATGATCCCCATCACTCTCAACATCTGTACCAGTTATAGACACACCACCAGTAATTTCTAAACCATCAGGTAGTTCTGTAACTTTTGCCCCCAGCTTTTGCAATTGAGTGGCCATGACTGCCAGGCGATCGCTTTCTTTAACTCTCAATTCCGCAGCGTCCTGAATTATAGTTGTCCCTTGAGCAAACATGGCTGCTACGGCCAAAATCGGAATTTCATCAATTAATCTGGGAATGATGGAACCAGAAATTGTGCAAGCTTTTAATGGACTGTAACGTACTCGTAAATCTGCTACAGGTTCTCCTGCTACAATTCTCTGATTTTCCTGTATAATATTAGCTTCCATCATTTCTAATGCTTCTAAGATACCTGTACGAGTAGGATTAACCCCAACATTTTCAATTACTAATTCTGACCCAGGTATAATAGCTCCTGCTACTAACCAAAAAGCTGCCGAGCTAATATCACCAGGCACTACTACATCTTGTCCTTGCAGTTGAGCTGGACCTGTCACCGTCACACTATTTGTTTCTGGGTCAACTTGAATTTCCGCTCCAAAAGCTTTTAACATTCTTTCACTATGGTCTCGTGACAGAGCTGGTTCAGTTACTGTAGTTTTTCCCTCTGTTATTAAACCAGCAAACAAAATACAAGATTTTACCTGGGCTGAAGCAATGGGAGAATGATAATGGATGGGTCGTAATTTTTGTCCCTGAATTGCTAAAGGGGCTACGGTTCCTCCTTTTCTACCCCAAATTTGACCACCCATTTGTGTAAGGGGCTGAATAACACGGGACATTGGACGTTGGACTAAGGAGCTATCCCCTGTAACAGTAAAGAAATGTTCGGGATGGGATGCTAAGATACCTAGCATTAGTCGCATTGTAGTTCCAGAATTACCACAGTCTAAAACACGAGATGGTTCTGCAAGATTACCTACTCCTACTCCTTCAACTGTTACTAATTCGCTAGTGAGCTGGGAAATATTGGCTCCAAGAAGTGAAAAACATCCAGCAGTGCTACGGGGGTCTTCTCCTAGCAGTAAACCTTGAATTTGAGTTTGTCCTTTAGCGATCGCTCCGAGCATTAGAGCGCGATGAGAAATTGATTTGTCTCCAGGGACTTTAATGTTACCTTTGAGAGATAGACCTGATTTTGGTCTTTGAATTGTTAAGGTTTCCTGACTATTTGTAATTTTTGTACTAACGACGGCAGCTACCATAAAATTAACTATATTGAACTATATACACAGCTTTAATATTATAGGAGTCTCAGGACTGTACAAAGTTATGTTACCGAATAATTAATAGTTAATAATTAATAGACATTTCAGAAAAGAGGAAGTAGGGAGTAGGGAGTAGGGAGTAATAGGGGTAAATAATTGATTATTTATCTGGGATAATTGATTGAAATTGTTATTATTTGATATGTCTAATAGTTATTTATATATAAAAAATTCTTACCGAAATAATTAATAATTAAACAATTAAATAATTAGATCATTAGATAATTCACGCCTTGAAGCCTACCCTTGGCTGTGCCGTGAGCTGTCGCTCTACAAGGGGAAAAAAATAAATCTTTTCCTGATTAGCGTCAATCCTCTCCCTCAAAGCTATCCATTACCCATAACTCCTGAAAAGCTTGTGGGGAGAGGGGGAGAAGGGAGCAGGGGATAAAGGAGAAAACATCATCGAAGCTCAGTCAAACTACTTAAGTGCTCGCCCAAAAATTTTTTTTTCATACATTTTTCTCCCGCAAAAGCCGAAGTAAGACTTAGCCATAACTTGTCTATAATGTCTAAGTTTTATGTTAAGAAAGATGTGGGTAAAGCATAGCCCTAAAAGGGAGAGTTTTTGTCTTTTTTTCTGTTTTTTAACTTTTTAAAACCTGTTTACTGCTTAATACTTTTATAAATATAACTTAACTTATAGCAAAATTAATATATACACCAGATTTGAGTATATGAAGTTAAAGATATTAACAATTACATATTTGTAGAGCGGAAATCCTAACGACTATAAGTCTACCTCACTAGGGTTTAATCGGATGTAACTTTCAAGTTTTTTTACAAATCTCTATCTCTTGTATCCACCTCATAATATGTGGTAGAATCAAAATGTATTAAACAAAAGTCAGGATTTATAGCACTAGCCAATATATTGAGAAAATCAGGAGCCAGAAGTAAATAATCAGATTATTGTGAATTGTATTTTCACTTTCCATAAGTCACAAATACTTTCATACATATTATCTGAAATAATTTCCAGAGATGACTGTAGAGTTAAATTATCAGCTCATACAATTTAACCTTTAATTGTCTGGACTAGAGTTGATAGAAATTTGTGAAATATTCGTACATTTCTTTCCTCTGCTAGTAGAAGTATTGAGATTAATAATAGTCAGAACCTTTTGTGAATTTAGTCAGTGAGCATCGCGTTTATGGGGTAAACCTAAGCCTCATAATTATACATTTGCTTTTGACTTTCGTGAAACAGTATCACAATTATTTATTCGGTAGTGGTGTAAAAGTAGTGATTTTTGCAGTTAGGAGCCGTGTAAAAATAACCTGAACAGTTTTTTTGATGGAAGCTAGACTTCACAATTTATTTCAAATAAAATTTGTACAACTTATTTTTACATGATGCCTTAGTCTGGTGAGAGTGACAGAGGTTTACTGATAAATATCACTGCATCTCAAGAACTACCAATTATTCAATTAACAATTACAAACTAAGAACATATATGTTAACTTATCAACGTAAACCTGTAAGTATGTCATTAATTTCCACAGACTTGCCAATTTGGTCGATGGTTGAGACTGCTGCAACTGTATATCATAAAGATCAAGATCAATTCCATATTTTATTACATGAACCTGTAATTAATGACAGGCAGGAATCATCTATTGACCAATTACCAATTTTGCCACCTCTTTCAAAACCAAGACTATTGTGGCTAGAGGTTTCTCCGTCCAGAATTATTATGACTATGCAAGGAAATGGTAAATATTGTTACCGTCATGTATGGGAAAGAGGAGTTTATGGTATATGCAGTTATTGGCTTCAAAATGATTCATCTAACTTACATCATAAATTGCGACTTCGTAACTTTACTCGTAATTTAATTGTTGAGGGAAGACCTGTTCCAGATTATTTACGCCTAGAATATGAACTATGGTCTCAAAATTTACGCATGGGACATTATGTATTAGAACTAGAAATTCATCACTAATAAATAGTTGTTTAAACTAATACTAATCAAAAATTCGCTTGTCTCAAGGTTTTATTTCATTTTTCTCTCTTAGTCTTTTGTCTGCTAAGAATTTTTTGTTTTACTCAGGTAATAAAACTTATAGTCTGAACCTGATTTATTTTAAATAAAGAAAAACAATTATTTCATTTATAAAATTCTGTTTACTTTCACTGTACTTCGAGAGACTAATTTACATCATTATCAACTATATCATTGGGCGCTTTTCAACTTTCAAGAAAGCCAATTTTTTATTGCTTTCAGGGAACAAGGAAGAGGGAAGAGAGAATAGGAAAAAAGTATTTTTGTAAATATTGAGATGCACCCATCTAATTTTATACTGAATAAATGATCTTGATTGAGTTTTCTATTGAGTTAAATTTGAGCAGAAATACTCAATTAACCTAGATAATTAGTGTAGATATCATTCCCTACTGACTATTCTACGGGTAATTTCCTACGGAATGCTCCGCTTTCCATGAATTACCCCTACTGACTACTGACTACTTGCAGTTTACTTAAAAACTATCACAACTTTTTCGTGTTATTACCTGCTTGATCTATACTTACAGCACCACTTTTATATAGGATAATCAAATTATCAAAGGGACATCGAAATTTTACTACGAGAATCTTAAAAATGAAAGCTGATTGATATATATCAGGATTTACAGAAAGTCGCTACATACCATTCTGATAAAAGTTTACTCAACATTTCTCTGTTTTATTTTCTTTTTTGCCTATTCTCTAAAATAAATACTTGGCATAAACTTTACTAAGAACTTAAATATAGCAATCCTATTTTATAGCAATTCCCATACAGGTGAGGTTACAAAATTCCTTTATTTTAGGGAGGTAGGGAGTAGGAAATAGGGAGTAGGGAAGATCAAGAAATGAGGAGTAAAAAATCAGAAAAACAACTGTACCTCACGTTTCTGAAGAAAGGCTATATATGTGTATAAAAATCTTACCGCTTTTAGGGAACGGGGAAAAGAGAACAGGCGTAAGTTTCTATTTGTTTATCTACTTTTTGATTTGTCATAACCTATTTAGAATTGCTATAGTGTAAAATAATATATTTAATTCTTTTGCCATAAATTTATAGCAAAATATTTTTACTTCCCCTGGTAATTTTCTTAATATTATTCTATTCGTTTCAAGTCAATAATGATTCAAATAAATAGAAGTTGAGACACTTAAGGGAGAAAATTATCAATAAACATCTCTGGAAAATAAATAAACCTCTTAGTTAAAGCAGCTAAAGAAAGAAAAAGTTACTATGAAAAATCATTTTTCCTGCCTTTTTCGTAAAAATATTTTACCTGTTCCCTGTTCCCTGTTCCCTACTACCGCAAAAAATCTATATCTTTTTCAGAGAGGTCTAATATACTAATACAATTAAATTATAAATTGGACTAAAATCAGTGAACTTATAGGTCAAAAACAAAACTCTATTATGAGAGAAACTATTTTAATTATTAATCATAAACCTACAAAGTTAGGTCTATTAAAACAATTGTTATTTGTCCAGGGGTATAAGGTAAAAATTGCCACAAGTAGTCGGGAAGCTTTAGAAACTATTCAGATAGATTTGCCAGACTTAATTTTATTAGAAGTTACAATGCCAGAAATGGATGGATATCAAATTTGTGAATATCTAAAAATGGATGAAAAAACTCTGAATATCCCTGTAATTTTTATCTCTGCTTTAAGTGGAGTTATGGATAAGATTAAAGCTTTTACTGTAGGTGCGGTAGATTATGTAACTCAGCCTTTTGAATTAGTTGAAATTTTGGCCAGAATTGAAAATCAATTGCGCTTGCGATCCCTACAGAGGCAATTAGAGCAGCAAAATACTGAATTACAACTATTATTAAAAGCTACTCATGCTATTAGTGAAGCATCTGATTTTGAATCTGCTTTAGAAGTAATTTTACTAGAAATTTGCCAAACAATGAATTGGAATTTTGGAGAAGCATGGATTCCTAAAAAAGAGGGTAAAATTCTTGAATTATGTGGATTTTGGTATGATAGTAATACTATAAACGGTATTTTTCCACCAAGTTTTAATTTTAGAAAAAAAGATAAAAATCTTGATTTTATTTCTCAACCAAATTTGCTCAAAAGAGTATGGCATTCTCGGCAAGCTGAATGGATAGAAGATAATTTTCAGGATAAAGATTATATTTTTATTTGTTCTCAAATTGATCAAAAAATAGGTATTAAGTCAGCACTAGGAATTCCGATAATTCAAAATCAGCAAGTTTTGGCTATCTTAGCATTTTTCCACCAAAATGCAAGAATAGTCGATCAAAATTCTATGCAGTTAGTTAATGCTGTTGCAACTCAGTTAGGTGGATTAATTCAACGTAAAAAAGCAGAGCTAGCACTTATAAAAGCCAACCAAGATTTAGAATTAATTGCTAGTTTAGATAGTCTAACTTTACTGGCAAATCGTCGTAAGTTTGATGAATATTTTCACCAACAATGGGAACTACTTAGACAAGAACAAAAATCTTTATCTCTTATCCTTTGTGATGTGGATTATTTCAAAAATTATAATGATTGTTATGGGCATCCAGAGGGAGACCAATGCTTGCAAAAAGTTGCTCAGACAATTAGTAATGTTCGTAAATTTTCTGATGGTTTAATCTGTCGTTATGGTGGAGAAGAATTTGCCATTATTTTGCCAAATACAGACCTTGAAGTTGCTTTAGAAATAGGTGAGTTAATTAGGGAAAAAATTAATAACCTTTACATTCCTCATGTATGTTCAAAGGTAAGCTCTTATGTTACTGTTAGTTTAGGAGTAAGTAGTGTAATTCCTTCTTTGGAATTATCAGCTCGGATATTATTGATAGAAGCTGATAAAGCACTTTATCAAGCAAAAGAAAAGGGAAGAAATTGTGTTGTTGCTAATAAATGTAGCTATATTTTTTAACAAGCTATCAGCTTTCAGGTATTAGCTAAAATCGGCGGGTTGGGCACCCCCTACAAGAGTTGGAAAAAGCGCGTGGTGCTACTTTTATGGGCAGGTTTTATTTATTGTCACTATAGAAAAAATGACGAGAGGCTGGGAAGTGTGGGAAATGTGAGAAGTGTGGGAAGTATAGGACTCACAAAATATAGGGTTGCAAATATTTTCTGACGACAAAGAATTAGCCCAGGCTTTTATGGGGTTTTGTAGACCCTTTTCTTGAGTCCCCCATCAGACCCCTTGAGAGCTATTGGCGATCGCCTGGCGATAGCACTCTTGCTGACCAGTGAGAGCTGGGTGCTGACTGCTATTTCAATTCTTGGATAGCTATAGCAATCTTAAATGGGGCTGGCTGATTAAATCTAAAACAATTGACAGATAATAGGTTTTAACCTTTGTACGGTCGGGAAAAAGTGCAAGCTTTTAACTCCAAAAGGTTCAAAAAGTTAGAATTAAAGACTAACTGGGGTTTGCTGAAAAAAGCAGAGTGTAGGGAGAGTGGGAAGTTGGTTCGTGTGGGAAGTGTGGGGAGGGTGGGGAGACAGAGAACATCAGAGAAATAATTGTTCGGAGATTTTTCTACCCTTGGTTTGCCTAAAATCCTGACTTTTTGATAGTTTGAGCA
>JBFRWR010000657.1:0-8242 GCA_051439685.1 Trichodesmium sp. | reverse complement strand
CATTTACAGGAGAAGTATTCCCATCACAATTTGATAACAAAGTTTTTTTGGGTAAGTACACAGAAGAAATTATTTGACGTGCGATTATGGGAGTGGGGTAAGTTTCGTTCTCCTAAATCTTGGAAGGTTGTATTTAATACTGAGGATAAGGGTTTAGTCGAAACAAAATGCTTTGATGTAGGACGACAGACTGAGTGGCTTACTAATGATAACTTAATTGTTTCTTGTCCGATGCAGGCAATTAGTTCTCATCCTATTAGGAAAGAAATTGTCTGGACTGGATGGTTTCCTCGATTTCATATCTGGGGTATTTCTATTAATTCCTGGTTTGTTGCTAAGTATCAAAGAAAATTCAGGAATTGGTTAGTATTTTTTATATTATTTTTAATTACCTTTGGGCAAATTTGTCGAGAAAAATTGATTCCCAATAATCGCAAATATAGAGTTTTGGATGTAACATTTGAAGATGGTTCTAATTTATCTTTTTGGGATGTTTATCATATTGTCAAAAGTTACTGGAAAAACACAGAATTATTTTCTTGGCAAGAGGGAGATATAGTAATTTTAGATAATTATCGTATAGGTCATGGTAGGCTACCTTTTACTGGAGAAAGAAAAGTTTATACAGCTTTTGCTTAAGATAGATAATTATTGGAATTAAATTAATTTTTTCTACCGATAATCATCAATAACATAAATATCTGGACGGTTATAACCTGGTTGATTAGGATTGTGCATTGCTACTCCTAAAATATCAATTTTAAAACCCATATTTAATATTTGCAGGTAGGCTTGGTGACGACTTGTATTGACTCCAGCTATTAGTTTAGACATTCCTATAATATTGCTAAATATTTCACATTCATTCAATAATTTTGCAAACCTTTCGCTTGCTTTTGTCCCGGAATTAACTGCACCAAATTTAATATAACAAGTATCACTTCCTGCTTCAGTACCTGCACCATAATGACAAATAGCAAATCCTGCTAAATTCCCATTTTCCCAGAGAAATAAAGTATCTCCCAATCTTTGATTTTCCACTGCTAAAATTTCTGACTGTAAATCTAATCCAGGATAAATATTATTAGTTAATTTTTGGCTGGCTTCTAAATATTCTTTTTGTTGTTCTGGAGAAATTTGTGAATACCTAATACTTTGTAATTTATCCTCTTTTTGATTAACAGATTTAGCACAAATGGCAGTTAAAAAATGAGGTAGAAAACCAAATTTTTGATAAAAATGTAATTGTTTAGGACTGCGGGAAAATGTGAATAAGGAAATCTGTTGAGTTTGCCAATTTTCAAAGCACTCCATTGTAACTTCCATTAATTTCTGACCTACTCCTCGATCCCAAAAATTCGGATGTACTGATAAAGGTCCAAAACCACCAAAACTACCCCATTTAGACAGAAAATTAGAACCTACTAATTGACCGTCTATTTCTGCTGCCAAAGCTGCTTTTGGGTTAGTATACCAACGCTGCATGTAGTTAGCATCACCACAGAATTTCATCGGTTCTGGCAAACCTCTAAATGTACCAAAAGCTAATCTAAATATTTTGTCAGCTTTGGGCAATTCATGTTCTTGAAGCAAGCGAATATTAATGTTATTCATGTGATTTTTTTGATAATTTGTTTAATGATTTGTTTAATAAAACAACTCTCATCTTTCTGTTTTGATAAAAACATAATTGGGGAAAATAAAACTTTTGACTTAAGCATTCAGCAGTCAGCAATCAGCTAATAGTTATTAATATTATTATCTGGGAAAAATAAATTAGTCTTGAAGCAGAATTAAAAATTACTACTCAAAATATAGCTATTTAACCATATAGCAATTCGCCCATAGGTTGCGGTTCATTAATTGATAATTGATAATTGATAATTACAAGATGGTTTTAACCGTTACGGAATTGAATATCGGGAAATTCAAGAACACTTTTTTTTCCCTATCCAAGGGGAGGCTTCAAGGCGCGAATTATTTAATTATTAACAATTAATAATTAATAATTGGGTAATTAAAAAGTAAATAAAAAACTTGAAACTCCTACCTGTTCGCAGTTAATTTTTCCCTGTTACCTAAACAGTAGTAAGATTTTTGCGACGAATAAAATAGGATTGCTATAGAAATAATTATTCATTATTTGCACTTTTGCTGACCACTAATAGCTGAATGTTTAGATAGATTAAATAGTAAAACAAATAAATTTATTACTCAAACATAGAATTACTTCTAATTTTTAACTTTTGACTTAAGAGAAACAGTTAACATATAATAACTACGATTAAGGGTGTAATTTTACCCCAGTATACGGAGACTTAAGCCTTGGGTATAGAACTACGCAGCTATGTATATATAGATAACTTGCAACCTCAGCACGCCGCCTATATTGGTACAGTGGCCCTTGGCTTTTTACCATTAGCTGGAGATACTTCCTTATGGATCGAAATTTCACCGGGTATTGAAATTAACCGCATTACTGATGTGGCCTTAAAATCTAATTCCGTTCGCCCTGGTGTACAGTTTGTAGAGCGACTTTATGGTTTGCTCGAAATACATTCGAGTCGTCAGGGAGATACTAAATCTGCTGGAAAGGCCATTTTGCAATCTTTGGGAGTCCAGGAAGGCGATCGCCTCAAACCTCGTATTATCTCTAGTCAGGTGATCCGTAATCTTGATTCTCATCAAGCACAGTTAATTAATCGTAATCGTCGAGGCCAGATGATTTTGGGTGGGCAAACTCTCTATGTCCTGGAAGTACAACCTGCTGCCTATGCAGCTTTGGCGGCCAATGAAGCGGAAAAGGCTGCTTTAATAAACATTTTACAAATTCAAGCAGTGGGTAGTTTTGGCCGACTCTATTTGGGGGGTGAAGAACGAGATATTTTGGCGGGTTCTCAAGCTGCTTTGGCAGCTATAGAAAATATTTCTGGTCGTGAAAATTCTGATAAAGGTCAGGAGTAAATTATACAATTGGCAATATACAGCAGATTTGGGGCAAATGGAATACAAGGTAAATGGTGAAAATATTGCAGTGCGGGCATCTTGCCCGCTTCAGGGTGTACCTCATAACGCGCGGAAACCGCTGTATATATTTTTTGATATATCAAATATTTTGGCCTTAACTGGATTATCTAAGATTATCAGGGACAAAGTTAGTCTGCTTTTTCTATAACTACATTGTATGGCACTACGCATTAAGGTTAGGACATTTCTAAATCCTGTTTGTTAACACCCTTTAATAGTTTGTTATTTCTTGTTCCCTATTCCCACTTGGCGTAGTGCTAAATTAGTAATTTTTTTGAAACTTTTTCCTTAAATATAAATTTATATAAAAATGTCACAAAAACTTAAATTAATGGTAGTAGATGATGAACCTAATAACTTGGATTTATTGTATCGAACTTTTCGACGTGAATTTAAAGTTTTTAGGGCAGAAGAGCCTAGTATAGCTCTAGAAATTCTGGAAAAAGAAGGGGAAATGGCTATTATTATTTCTGACCAAAGTATGCCAGAGATGACAGGTATTGAATTTCTTAAAAAAACAAAGGATATTTTTCCTGATACTATTCGTATTCTTTTAAGTGGTTATGCAGAAGAACAAATCAATTCTGAAAATAATGAGATGGAAGAGGCGAAAATTTCTAGATGTGTAACTAAACCTTGTGCCCCTCAAGAGCTTCGAGATGTGGTAAAAGAATGTTTAAAAGCATATAAAATTAGTAAAGGTTTATCATAAAAAAAATTAAATAATTACTAACTGATAGATAAATGTAAATTCTGCTAATTACTCAATTGTTGGATTTATGCTAGATTAGTTATCAAAAAAGCAAAAATTATCTGGGAAAGCTTGAGATTATCAAGTTTTAAATATTCAGGATATATTGATTTATCTGTGAAAATAAATTGCAAATTATTAAATTATAAATTTTAGTATTCAGCTTTAATCTTCATTTCAAATAATTATTTGAAATTTTAGAGGATAAATTAGTATTGCCAGATTTAATCTAATTACAAATATCAATTAACAGTCTCTCTAGTAATTGCATAACTATTAAATAATGCTTAGTTAATAAAAATATCAAAATCTAGAAGGAATATTAATAATTAATCCTCTTTTTTTCTTCCTTCTGCTATAACATTAAGGTAAGCATTTGCTGCGGAATGCTACGCAAACGGAGGAACTGTGTTAACAGCTATTATTTATAATCTGCTATAAAAGTTTTATTAATGGTACTTAGACATTTTCAGGAATAAAAATCGCTTTTTTGCAAAGTATTCCGCAGGAAAGGAAAAGTCAGTTTGCTGAAAGCTGACAGCTAATAGCTAATAGCTGTTTCGCTTGCTTCGCTGCGCGACATTTTTGCGGAGCATTCCGGAACGGAAATGTGCAGGATTTAGCAGGCAATTCTTACTGAATAAAAATATCAAAACCTACCTATTTTAACTAATTTAAAAAAAACAAAATATTATCCTCGAAAATCCAATTAAAACTTGTTAAAATCAACAAAACCTGAGTTCCTTATTTATAGCAGTCACCATTATTGCTGTTGACTTATAGAATAGCTCAAACAAAGGAATATTAATAATTAATCCTCTTGTTTTCTTACTTCTGCTATAACATTAAGGGTTTGGCCATAAAACACTTAATCTACTGTTAACCTAACTTTGGAGATAAATTTTCAATGCTGAGATTAGAACATATAAGTAAAATCTATCCTACGGGTGTTGTTCTTAAAGATGTTAATTGGGAAGTAAAACCAAGCGATCGAATTGGTTTAGTTGGTGTTAATGGAGCGGGAAAATCAACTCAATTAAAAATTATTACTGGGGAAATGGAGCCTACTTCTGGAGAAGTTATTCGTCCTGCTAGTTTACACATTGCTTATTTAAGTCAAGAATTTGAAGTAGACCCTAATCGTACTGTTAGAGAAGAATTTTGGCAAGTATTTACAGAGGCTAATCAAACTCACGAATCTATTCTCCAAGTACAGGGAGAAATGGAAACTGCTACTCCAGAAAAATTAGATGAACTTATTCATAAATTAGACCGTTTACAACGACAATTTGAAGCTTTAAATGGTTATAAATTAGATGCAGAAATTGAAAAAATATTGCCAGAAATGGGATTTGAGCCGGATGATGGCGATCGCTTAGTTAGTGCTTTTAGTGGTGGTTGGCAAATGCGAATGAGTTTAGGTAAAATTCTGTTGCAAAAGCCTGATATTTTACTACTTGATGAACCGACTAACCACTTAGATTTAGAAACAATTGAATGGTTAGAAAATTATTTAAAAAATTTAGTAACGCCCATGGTTGTAGTTTCCCATGACCGGGAATTTCTTGACCGACTTTGTACTCAAATTGTAGAGACTGAAAGAGGAGTTTCTAATACTTATTTAGGAAATTATTCAGCTTATTTGCAACAAAAAGTAGAAAATCAAGCAGCACAACTTAGCACTTATGAAAGACAACAAAAAGAAATAGAAAAACAACAAGCTTTTGTGGAAAGATTTCGTGCTAGTGCTACTCGTAGTACCCAGGCAAAAAGCCGAGAAAAACAGTTAGAAAAAATAGAAGTTATAGAAGCTCCTACGGGAGGATTAAAAACTTTAAGTTTCCGTTTTCCGCCAGCACCTCGTAGTGGTCGAGATGTAGCAATAATTGAAGATTTAGTTCATACTTATGATGATAAAATTCTCTTTTTAGGTGCAAATTTAGAGATAGAAAGGGGCGATAGAATTGCTTTTTTAGGACCTAATGGTTGTGGGAAATCTACTTTGCTGCGGATGATTATGGGATTAGAAAAACCGACGGAAGGAACGGTTGAATTAGGCAAACATAATGTGATACCTAGTTATTTTGAGCAAAATCAAGCGGAGGCTTTAGACTTAACAAAAACTGTAATGGAAACTATCCATGATGAAGTACCTGATTGGAAAAATGAAGAAGTAAGAACTTTACTTGGTAATTTCTTGTTTAGTGGGGATACGGTATTTAAAAAAGTAGTTGCTTTGAGTGGGGGAGAAAAGGCACGTTTAGCTTTAGCAAAAATGCTCCTCAAACCAGGAAATTTTATGTTATTGGATGAGCCGACAAATCATCTAGATATTCCGGCAAAAGAAATGTTAGAATCAGCGCTAAAAAATTATGATGGAACTGTAGTTATTGTTTCTCACGACCGTTATTTTATCTCTCAAGTTGCTAACAAAATTGTAGAAATTCGGGATGGAGAGTTTCATGCTTACTTAGGAGATTATCATTATTATTTAGATAAGCTTGAGGAACAGAAGGAAGCAGAAAGGTTAGCAAAGATGGCAGCGGAAAAAGCTGCGAAAAAAGCTGAAAAAGCTGCCAAGAAAAAACAGAAGGAAAAAGAGAAAGCTGCTGCTAAAAAGAAATAATTGTTTACAGCATTTTTCGAGGATTGGAGATACAAAACTTGAGGGTATTAGGGAGTAGTAAAGAAGGAATAAAGATTAATTATAAGCATTCAGCTGTTAGCTATTAGGCAATTTCCTTTCCTGCGGAATGCTAGGCATTAACGTGGTGCAGCAAATGTTAACAGCAATAAAAACCTCAACCTTAAGGAGGAAATTCAAACTAATATAGACTTGAAAATTAGCTTTTGTAGTAAGATTTAATTCTGCATGATCAAGCTTTTATCAAAAACTTAAAGCAATAGCTAATAGCTATCTTTGTTATGGTTGGGTTTCGGCTTTCTCAACCCAACCTACACTGATTCGACTAATTAATATAGATTTGCTAGAACGCAGTGAAACTTATTGCTGAGAGCTGACAGCTAATAGGTGAATGCTTAGGTCTCTTGGATTAGTTTTTCTACTGCTAATTTCTATATTAATATTCAATTTCATATTTCCCTAGGATTTTAATTATGTCTATCACATTTCATCATAAAAGTACATTTTTGCTCACCATTCTCATAGTATTATTTGGCTGTTTACAACCGAGAGTTCAAGCATTTAATCAGCAAATTAATCCAGTAACTAATAAATTACTTGCTCAAAACAAATCCACAGAAATTGCCACAGAATTTCAGGAGATTTTACCAAAAATAAAAGAACAAACTCAAGTGCCAATTTTGCTGCCTAGTCAATTATTAATTACAGGTACAGATCAAAAAATTTATGTTGAGGGTAAAGGTACAAGTAATAGTTATCAAATAACTTTAGCTTTTGAACCTAATTGTACTGGTAATGCTTGTTCAATTGGTTATATAAGTGGAGAAAAAAGTGGGAAACCTTTAGCAGATGAATTTAGTAGAGAATTAAATTTAGTACAAAACATTAAAGGATATTTTAGACCCTTAACTTGTGGCGCATCTTGCGCTCCTCCAATTATTGGTTGGGAATATAAAGGAGTTTTTTATCGGATGGCTTTTAAAGGTGTTGGTCAAAGTCCAGAAATTGAAGGAGAAACTTTAGCAAAAATGGCTAATTCGGCAATTGAAGCTGGAGCAAGATAATACAGCGTTTTCCCTTGTTATGAGGTACAAAACTTGAGGTTTGAGGGAACACTTAACTGGGAACAGAAAAGAAGAAAAATAACTGTACCTCATCCTTCTTGAGAAACGCTATAATTATGATTATTGATAGGAAAATTATATAGAATCCGGATAATTACTATAGCTTGCGTCATTGCCACTGGAACTGAGTGGAAGAAAGCAATCTCAGAGGTTTAAGAGATTGCTTCCTATCGTCGCAATGACGACTGATCAACCGGATTCTATATTAGAAAGATTTTTAGAGAGTTTTTGTCAAGGAAAGATTAAGAAATCTGGGAAAAAAGTAATCAGGAATAAGCAGAAGTTTGGATAGTTTATTTTGAGAGTAAAGATTTCTAATTAATCAGATTTGAGATACAGCGGTTTCCGCGCGTTATGAGGTACACCCCGAAGCGGGCAAGATGCCCGCACTACAATATTTTCACCATTTACCTTGTACCTCATTTGCCCGAAATCTCATGTAATACGATGTCTCATTAAATAATTGCAATAAACAATCTTTTTCAAACTTATATCATGTTCCCCTTGCAGGAGAGCTGCGCTAACGGATAATTACTTATAATAAAGTTTTTGTTTGTAGTTGGGCTTCAGCCCGAACTGTAGATAGGGCTGTATCCCAACGACAAGCGATAATTATAACTATTCAACCGGTCATTATATTAGTATGGACGTGGCATCCAACGTCCCTACATTTCCATATTTCAGGATATAATTACT
>JBFRWR010000656.1:0-4608 GCA_051439685.1 Trichodesmium sp. | reverse complement strand
CTAATAGCTGAATGTTTACGAATAAAGTTTATTAAAGGAGATAATTTAAGTGAATCAAGGGAACTCAAAAATATTTCAATTAACTATGTCTAGTATTGGTAATTGGCTAATTATTTTAGCTATTGTTTGGTTACTGGGTTCTGTAGGGTTGGGATGGTTGGTTAATTCTATTTTGATATTATTTGGTTTGATTTTAATTGCACCTGTAGTTGCATTTATTGGTTTGCGTTGGTGGTTAAATCGTAATTTAATTATTGATAAATGTCCTGTTTGTAGTTATGAATTTACTGCTTTAAATCAGACTCAATGCCAATGTCCTAATTGTGGAGAACCACTTAAGGTTGAAGGAGGTAATTTTAGTAGGTTAACTCCTCCTGGTACTATTGATGTTTCGGCAGTGGAGGTTAATGCAAGGCAAATTGAAGATAAATAATTAATTGATAATGGATAATTAATAATGGATAATTAATAATGGATAATTAATAATGGATAATTAATAATGGATAATTAATAATGGATAATTGAGAATTACCTGAAACTGGATTTATAGAGTTTCCCAAAGTTATTAGGTACATCTATTTTTATTTTTATCCTATTCCCTTTTCCCTAAAACCTAGAATTTATTACCTCATAAATATGGAAAATACTATAGCAATTCAACCATAGGTTGCGGGTAATTAGAAAGTAAATAAAAAAGTTGAAACTTCCACCTGTTAACTTTTCCCTATTTCCTAAAAAGCAGTAATATTTTTGCCACGAATAAAATAGGATTGCTATAGTATTATTTACTAATGAATAAATCTGTAATTAAAGGTATATGATCTGAACCTAATTCCGAACTTAGATTAGCTTTTGTCTCAACATTTACAACTTTAATTTCTGAAGTGATTAAACAATGATCTATGGGAATTTGAAAAAATCTATATAAAATATCAAATACTATAGAATTACCATCTTTTTTTGCAGACCAAGTAGGCAGAATACCAAAGCCTAAACGACTATTTCTTAACCCAGTTTCACGTTCTAGTTTTTGATAGTAAGGAGACCACATTGTTGTATTCAAATCTCCTGCCAGAATAACTGGATCGTTTAATTGTTGAATGTATTTAGCAAGTTCCTCTAAGATTTGATTGCGTTTTTTGAAAGTGTTTCTCTTGATAGGAATGGTAGGATGGGTTGCTATTAAATTAATGACTTTTTGATTAATATTGAATTCAGTAATAATAGTAGGTCTGTTGGGAGCAAAAAATTCTATTGAGTAATTTTTGAGAGGAATTTTGCTGTAAATTGCAATAATTCCATGGGTAGATTGAGAAACAGAATTAATTGAATTTGGTAAAATATCGGATAATGTTTGGAGATTTTGAATCCATCTATTAGTAGGTTCTAAAAAAATTGCTATGTCTGGATTTTCTGTTCTTACCATTTTGGCAATTTGTGAATATTGAGAATTTCTGCCTCCGTAAAGGTTGTGAATTAAAATTCGTAAGTTAGGGTTTTCTTGACTAATTCCATTTTGAGAAATATACCAAGGTAAAATTGGGGTGAGGTTAATAATTGTGCAAAATGTAGCGACTAATAAAAATCTTTTTTTGCCGATTATGCTTAAACAAAATAATAAGATTAAACTAACTACAAAATATTGAACTTTGAAATGAGAGATTAACTCGAAAATTATGCCTTTTTCCCAATAACCTGCTAGAGAAAATAAAGTGGTAATAATTATTCCTGTGGTTAATAAGTAACTGAATATTTTTTTTAGTTGCTCAAACCAGGATATTTGCATATATACTCTAGACTATCTTGGTTGAATAAAAAGTCATGGGTATAGGCGAGAGCAACCATCTAAATTAATCATATCATAATTTTTAAATATTTACAACCTTAGATTATGTTTGGATTTTTTTTTGGAGCTTTAGAAAATGAAATAAAATATAGTAGTTGCTCTAGCTTTGAGAAACAAGACTTACACATTTGTAAGATTGCTTGACTAAGAGTGGCAAGGATATAAACGCTTTATTTTGTGTAAGTCCGGAAAAGGTCAGAAGTTTTTCTCCGAAAATCTATATCTATAAAATGTGGGAAGATTTAGATTAAGGGCGAGTTTATTCAAATGCTAGATATTAATTTGAACTAGAACCCACCCCTATAATTTTGGATGCACCATCAAATATCAACCAGATATTTCCTTTCTAAATATTCTATCTAATAGAAATTACTTTCCATTGTGCATGAAGTTTACCACTTGGACTCTTCTGATGAACTGTTACAGTATCCTGTGTCACACCCTTCTCAATAGCAGTGGGAGAACAACCATTACACCGAGATACATATTTGCCGGTATTAGACTTGAGGGCATAATTCCCATTAGGCAGTAACTCTGGTGTAAATTGAACGTTAGGATTATTTGGATTGTCGTGAAAAATAACTAGAAAGTCAGGAACTGCGCCTTTTTCAATACAGCCATTACACCGACCTACATATTTTCCAGTGTCAGCCATGAGAGCAATTTTTCCAGCACCGACAGGAACAACTGTGAACTGAGCATGACCAACGTTGTATCCGTCTCGAAGTGTCACAGTGTCAGGAATAGGAGTAGAACCCAAAGTTTCTTGGCATCCTCTACACCGAGCCATATATGTTCTAGTGTCAGCTACTTGCAAAGCTACTTTTCCTCTGGGAAATGAGCTGTCTTGGCTATTTGCTAATGGTGCAGTTAAGGTTAAAGGTCCAATAGCTGCCACTGCTAATATTAATGTGAACCATTTATTCATTTTGTTGAAAAAAAAATCAACTTAATAGGCGAACGACTACTATTACTTTTATACTATCATAATTTTTCACTTTATCCAAAAATTCTATTTTCGTTGAGAAATATTTAGATGGCAGATTTAGATTAAAGGGTGGGTTTAGGGAATTTATTGATGGAAATTTCAGGTTTTCTGGATAAACTCGCCTCTACATAAGAAAAATATTAAAGTTAAAAAGTTAAAGGGTGGGTTTAGAGAATTTATTGGTGAAAATTTCGGGCTTTCTGAATAAACCCGCCCCTACATAATAAAAATATTAAAATAATCCGCAGAGTTTCAATATCTTAATTTTAATTATTAGAATTATAGACTGTCTGTTATCTAATTTAGGATTTAAAATTAATGGCACGTTTAGCATTACTCAGCACATCTGATAAAACAGGTTTGATTGACTTAGCAAAAAGTCTAGTTACAGAATTTGACTATGAAATAATTAGTAGTGGAGGTACTGCTAAAACTCTCAAAGATGCTGGAATTTCTGTGACAAAAGTATCTGACTATACGGGATTTCCAGAAATTTTGGGAGGTAGAGTTAAAACCTTACATCCTCGGATTCATGGAGGTATTTTAGCAAGAAAAGATTTGCCTCAAGATATTGAAGAATTAAATGCTAATAATATTCGACCTATTGATTTAGTTGTAGTTAATTTATACCCCTTTGAACAAACAATTTCTCAACCGGGAGTTACCCTAGCAGAAGCAATTGAAAAAATTGATATTGGCGGACCTGCAATGTTAAGAGCGTCAGCTAAAAATTTTGCTCATATAACAGTTTTATGCAACCCTTCTCAATACAATTATTATTTGGAAGAACTACGGAAAAATGGAGGAGAAGTATCCTTAGAATTTCGGCAAAAATGTGCATTAGCAGGATTTCAACATACGGCAACTTACGATCAGGCGATCGCTACTTATTTAGAAGAACAAGAAACAACTTCTGAGTCTGAAAAATCAGAAAAGGAAGTATTTTTCCTCTCTGGCAAAAAAATCAATACTTTGCGTTATGGAGAAAATCCTCATCAATCTGCTACTTGGTATCAAACAGGAATTAATGCTAGTGGTTGGGCGACAAGTAAAATTCTTCAAGGTAAAGAATTAAGCTATAACAATTTAGTAGATTTAGAGGCAGCAAGACGGATTATTACAGAATTTTCTGATGCTCCGACTGTGGCAATTCTTAAACATACAAATCCTTGTGGAGTTGCAGTTGGTGAGACTCTTTTAGGAGCTTATGAAGCAGCTCTTGCTGGAGATTCTGTTTCTGCTTTTGGCGGAATTGTTGCTTTAAATAAGTCTATTGATGCGCCGACTGCTACAGCAATGACTAAGACATTTTTGGAATGTGTTGTTGCTCCTGGATGCGAACCTGAAGCGGAGGAAATTTTTCAGAAAAAATCTAAATTAAGGGTATTAATTTCTCCAGATTTAAACCAAGGAGAATCAGAAGTTATAAAAGTAATTGCTGGCGGTTTTTTAGTACAAGATGTTGATGATGCGGTAGAAAATTCTAATGATTGGAAAGTCGTTACAGAAAAACAACCGACGCCTGAAGAAATGGCAGAATTAATGTTTGCTTGGAAGGTGGTAAAACACGTTAAGTCTAATGCAATTGTTGTGACAAAAAATCGCGCTACTGTTGGTATTGGTGCTGGTCAAATGAATCGAGTTGGTGCAGTAAAAATAGCTTTGGAACAAGCAGGAGAAAAAGCTATTGGAGGAGTATTAGCTAGTGACGCTTTTTTCCCTTTTGATGATTCAGTAAAAACAGCAGCAGCAGCAGGAATAACTGCAATTATTC